>JBBRMC010000678.1:0-2617 GCA_038231055.1 Leptolyngbyales cyanobacterium | reverse complement strand
GCTGCCATGAGTTATTGCTTAAATCCCACCTGTGCTAAACCTCAAAATTCTGGTGAGGCTGAATGTCAACACTGTGGCTCGACGTTGCGATTGCAAAATCAATACTTGGCATTGAGTCCGATCGCTCAAGGTGGATTTGGCAGAACGCTTCTTGCCGTAGATGAGGCAGAACTTCTCAAACCTCGCTGCGTGATTAAGCAATTTTTTCCGCAACAGCAAGCCCCAAACCTCTCTAAAACAGCCTCTCAGCTATTTCAACAAGAAGCTAAACGGCTAGAACAGTTGGGGCACCACGCTCAAATTCCGACGTTGCTAGCTTACTTAGAACACGACCACCAGCAATATTTAGTTCAAGAATGGATTGATGGAGAGACGTTAGAACAAGAATTAAAGCGTGGCGCGTTTACGGAAGAGCAAATTCGTCAACTGTTGCAAGATCTGCTGCCCGTCTTGCAATTTATTCACGATCGCCACGTCATTCATCGTGATATAAAACCCGCCAATATCATTCGCCGCTATGACGATCAAACCCTTGTTTTAGTCGATTTGGGTGCCGCTAAATTTGCAACTGGAACAGCTTTACTCAAAACAGGAACCACGATCGGCAGCGCAGAATACACGGCTCCAGAGCAGATTCGCGGCAAGGCGCAATTTTCTAGTGATCTCTATAGCTTAGGCGTGACCTGCATTCATCTCTTGACCCAGATGTCACCGTTTGACCTGTTTGACGGCACCGAAGGACGGTGGGTTTGGCGCGATTATGTGACGACTCCTGTTAGCAATGCTCTCGCGACCGTCTTAGACAAACTGCTAGAAAGTGCGACTAATCGACGTTATCGATCGGCAGAGTCAGTTCTCGTTGATTTGTCTCCGCCAGTTGTTACCCATTGGCACGCTGCTAAAAATCTGGTCACTCCGCCGATTGTCCTTGATGATCAGCCAGCCTCAATCCTATCGACTCCATCCAAGGTGACGAGGCGATCGAGCTTACGATCCACCTCACCTCAACCAGCCCGAATTAGTAATTGGTCATTTCCGGCAGCTCTGATTGTGTTGAGTCTTCCAGTATTTATGATGAGTGTGTCTCGATCGCTAGCTCCACCATCTCGCACGGTCAAGCATTTTGTAAAACCCTCGATTCAACCCGCCACGATCGAGGTGCCTCACGCATTAGTCCAGATCTCGATTGTGACGATCGAGCCAGTCCAGGTTGCGATCGCGGTAGACGGAGCACCCGTGTTTCAAGGCATTTTGCCCAAAGGAACTCGCCAATCTTGGAGCGCGACCCAGCAAATTACGTTGCAAGCAGATGATGCGGGATCGCTCATGGTTTCATCCCGTCAAACGCCTCATCAAGTTTTTGGCAAGCCAGGTGAAATTAAAGAAGCCATCTTTTCAAATTGAGGAAATTGATAACGTAACGCGATGTGCAACTTCTCTAAAACCACCTCAAAGCAGCCCTCGCCCTAGCCCTCTCCCCAAGGAGCTACCGTGTACACACAAGTCCTCGTCGCTTCGTTTGAGTCGGCTTATGCCCCCCTAAATCCCCCAAAATTGGGGGACTTTGAACAAGGTAAATGGCTTGACCTCTAAAACCTCGTTTCATCTCAAAGTCCCCCAGAATGGGGGATTTAGGGGGCGAAAGGTTTTGGCAATGACGGATCAGATCAACTTGTGTGTACACGGTAGCCCCAAGGAGAGGGAACTAGAGAATCTTGAAAGTCCCTCTCCTTGGGGAGAGGGGTTTGGGGTGAGGGTTCTGAGTTGCACATCGCGTAACGTAGATTTAAGCGTTTAATAATGGCGACTCCAATGGGACAATGAATGGTTAGTCAATCAGGTTAATTACTCCATTGTCGAATCTTCAATCAACCTACGGAATCGCTATTCACACAAGCAGTCCTGATTTGGGGTTAGCGATCGACAACTTTATAGGCGACGATCGCCATCAGGTCTGGCAATTAGGACGCGATCTCTCAACTCATCTCCATTCAGCACTATCTGATTTTTTAAAGCCTCAATCTTGGGCAGATTTAGCGTTTATCGCTGTCGCCACCGGACCCGGAGGCTTTACCGGAACGCGCATCGGAGTCGTAACCGCAAGAACCTTGGCACAGCAGTTACAGATTCCGTTATTTGGGGTGTCGAGCTTAGCGGCGATCGCCTATAGTGAGCCTGAAGACACGATCGCCGTCCAAATGCCAGCCCAGCGCGGAGAGGTGTATGTCGCCATTTACCAAAAGTCTTCAGGCGGGTTAACCGCTCTTTTACCAGATGCCGTGCTTACTCACAATGCGTGGCAGCAGATTCTTTCAACTTGGGACACGCCCTATCGCTTGATCGAGACAAGACCTGAGCAAGGTGAGCAAGTCACTACGATTCTTAAACTCGCTCACCTGCAATGGCAACAAGGACACCGTCCTAATTGGTCAGACGTGTTGCCGTTCTATGGTCAGCACCCGGTTCAGCGTTAACTCTAGTTCTTAAAGTTGTCGAAGGTGTCTTCTACTTTATTGACCAATTTGTCGATCGCAGTTTCAGCTTGGTCTTGACGATTGTTCTTAACAGTCTCTGACGTTCGACTAGATGCACTTGACGTATTAGCATTCGTTGATCG
>JBBRMC010000677.1:0-2618 GCA_038231055.1 Leptolyngbyales cyanobacterium | reverse complement strand
TGAACACGCAACTGATAGAATCCCTTGTGCAAGCAGTTCGCTCCCTTTCAGAAGAAGAACGCTCTCTCTTTGAAACCAAACTCTATCGCGAAATCCCCTACCCATCTAACCTAGAACTCGCTCACCTCAGCGATCGCAGCAAAGCCTTTGACTTCCTTAAAGACGAACCCGATCTCTACACGATCGAAGACGGAGAATCGATCAAATGGGAATAACAAAAGGCGATATCGTCCTAGTCGAGTTTCCATTCACCGATCTCAGCCAATCCAAACTCCGCCCTGCTGTGGTTCTTGCCGCTAATTTAGCGATCGACGAGATCACTGTTTGCTTTATCTCCTCACAACAAGTCGAGCGCTTGAATGCCGCAGAATTTGCACTCTTTGATTCAGACCCAGACTTTCCTAAAACCGGACTTCGCATTTCTTCAAAAGTGCGAGTCACTCGCATCACAACGTTGAGCAGACAGCTTATTATTAAACGACTGGGAAACTTGGGGGCACAACACCTACAACAATTAAGAACAACTTTGCTCCAAGCGTTTCAGCTTTCTGATTGCCTAAAAGATTAGCTCTGCAAGAGCCAAAGGCAACGCTTCTCTATCATCTCCAGAGCAATCAACGTAGACAGCATTCGCATTTCAGATAGGAACGTTCGCACAAATTCAGGCAACGATCGCGGTTTTTGCACCAGCAGTCTGGTTTTTTATAGGAACGATCGAGCTTTTTGAGAGAACGATCGAGCTTTTTGCACGAACAGTCATGGTTTTTATAGGAACGATCAAGCTTTTCGAGAAAACGATCGAGCTTTTTGAGAGAACGATCGCGGTTTTTGCACCAGCAGTCTTGTTTTTTACAGGAACGATCGAGCTTTTTGGAGCAACGATCGCACAGTATGAAGAACATCAGACTCCAATCGCAAAACCCTCTTCACTCAAAATTGAACCGCTCCTAGAGTTGTCTCCAGAGGAATTTACACCCTTGCTGCAACAGTCTTGTGATCAGTGAGTCGATCGCTTCTCCAATCAAACCCCTAAAAAAACTTGATTTTTCGAGACGCATACAGACACATTTGCAGCAAAATTAAGCCCTCACGCACATGAGCGATATTCGAGGTTCCGTAAGTGCGGGGCTGATAGCGCACAGGCACATCGACCATGTGCAAACTCAACTTAGTAGCACCAAACAAGAGATCGAAATCTCCGAAAGGGTCGAAGTCTCCAAAATAGCTGCGTCCGGCAGCGACCTTTTCGTAGTCTTCACGGCGCAAAACTTTGGTGCCGCACAGCGTATCTTTGAGCGGCTGCCCCAACAGAAACGAAAACGCCAGACTAAAGAATTTATTTGCCCAATTATTCAGCCAGGGCATTGCTCGACCCGATCGAGGATAGACCAACCGAGAGCCATTGGCAAATTCTCCGCGACCGGAGGCGATCACCTCAAAAAAGTGGGGCAGATCTTCGGGCTGAACGGTTAAATCTGCATCTAGAATCATCAAAATATCGCCCGTTGCGTGTTCAAATCCCAATCGCACCGCATCGGCTTTTCCCTTCCCTGACTGCTGAAATGCTTTGAGCGTGAAGCGATCGTGTCCTTGATGCACCACTCGCTGAATCTCTGCCCACGTGTGATCGTGAGAATGCCCTTCGACAAAAATCACTTCAGTGTGTCTGCCGAGCGAGGGTAAGCGCTCGATCGCACCTTGAATATTGCCTGCTTCATTACGAGCGGGAATAATCACCGAGCAGGTAGAAGCATTCACGTTTGCAGGACGATCAGGTCTAGCAACGATGTAATTAGTCAGACAGAGATGATTGATTCCGGGCAGGTGGGCAACGACGCGGTTGAGCAGAAACGCCAGTCCGGGAATCGGTTTAGGCATGAGGAACCGACGACCCGATCGCACGGGCAAATAGCCTGTAATCTTCAGCAAATTCTGAACGTCGGTCATTGAGAGCCAGCTTTGAGGCGGTTGGGGACGGCGCTGACCTATGTGATCGGCGAGGTGTAGCAAGGGTTGCCACAAAAAGTTGTGAAACGTCAGAATTAGCCGCGTTCGCGGGTGACAAAAAACCTGTAGCTGTTGCAAAACCTGCTGGATGTCTCCCAAATGACCCAACACGCCCGACAGCACGATGAAATCAAAGGGGACATGATCGCCAAGCTCTCTTGGAACCAGCGTTTCGGCATCCAGGCAATAGAACTGTAGATGGGGATAGTTTGATTGGGCAATCGCGATCGCTGTTTGAGAGAAATCAATGCCGACTCCAACAGCAGGATTTAACGCTGCGAGCAGATTGCCCGTCCCGCAGCCGACTTCTAACACGCGACTGCTGGGGGGAATCAAGAATTGATGGAGACGATTGAGATCTTGATAGTAATAGCTATTGCGACGATTCCAGCGATCGAGATCGGGTGCAATCTGCTCAAAATAAGCTCTAACTTGCTCTTTGAATGCGTCTTTAAAGAGCGGAGTTGGCAGTTTAGTCGTGGGTTGAGTCACAGGCGCAGTTCTAGAAAGGAGTTGCCAAGTCTAAGCATAGAGGCACCCAATCTTCTCATATTTGCTTGGCGAATATTTTGATTTTGTAGCGATCGCAGCTTTCCGTCTATATAAAATCT
>JBBRMC010000676.1:0-2628 GCA_038231055.1 Leptolyngbyales cyanobacterium | reverse complement strand
GAGGGAACAAGATTTCTAGCTCTCCTCTCCTGTGGGAGAGGGGTTGGGGGTGAGGGTAATATTTAGCAACGCCCGAAATTAACCCTTACCAAGAGCGGACAAACTCACGAACTGCCCGACGAAGCTCTTGAGTGCGTGCGTCACCCGGAAGCGCGATCGGGTCAGCCGAAAACACATAATAAACGTCTCCGCCATCGGTGACTTCAAACGTGGCATGGCAGTCTTTCGCCCATTCGTCGAGATGACGACGCGCGATCGCAGGTTCTAATCTCGTAGCGGTGGCAAAATCGAGGAGAGAAATCCGCCCTCGATTGCTCTGCAAAAGCTGAAAAAACCGTTCTCGAAGCGCGTGACGATGAGCTTTAGAACTGCCGTAGAGCAGAAATCCACCCACTGCGGACGGTGCCAAGCCAAAGATCACCGTTGGAACCCACAAAGCCACCATTGCCCACCCCGCCGGATGCCAAGCCGCCATGCCAATCAGTAACCCGATCGTCACCGTGCCGCCCCCGCACAAAAACAAACTACCTACCAGTTTTCCTGCAACGCTCAAGAAGCGATTCATCCCTATTCTCCGCCTTGCTCAAAGACTTTCACTCCAAAGGAGCTACCTTCACACTAGCTCATTTTTTATGATCTAGAAGTCGTGCGATCGGTCGTGCTAACCGCCCGTTCATGCCCCAAAAGTTAGATAGCTGAAAATCGTTACATACGGTAAGTTTTAGGGGTTAGGCTGATAGCAAGTCTCTCAATTAACGCCCTACGTGTCTTTTTATGTTTTCACGCATCGTCCAAACTAGCTCTCGACAAGGTGAGATTGTTGAAGTCGTGCTTCGCAACGGCTGGGATTATATGAAACGGCTGTTGACGGGCGGCAAAGTTGACGAACCAAAACTGCCACCCCCCGCCGTTTTGCGAAACATCTTAGTCGAGCTTGGACCCGTCTATGTCAAACTTGGGCAACTTCTCAGCACCCGCCCCGATCTGCTACCCGCTGAATATATCGATACGCTATCTACTCTGCAAGCCGAGGTGCCTCCGGTCGATTGGCTGGAAGTCGAGATTGTGATTCGGCAACAGTTGCGGCAATCGCTCGAAGAAACCTTTGCCTCAGTCAATTATCAGCCCGTCGCCGCAGGGTCGATCGCTCAAACTCACCGTGCCACTCTCAAAGATGGTCGAGACGTAGCGCTTAAGGTCCAGCGTCCGGGGTTAGAAATCGTCATTGAGCAAGACATCGCCCTGATTCGCCTGATTGCCAAGCTCGTTGCCCAAACTGACTTTGGACAGTATTACGATATTGTCTCGATCGCTGAAGAATTTACCCAGGCGCTGCGAGCCGAACTCGACTTTACGCAAGAGGCGCACAACACCGATCTGCTGCGCCGCAATCTGCAAGAATCTCGCTGGATCGAACCCGGTCGCCTCACTGTGCCAGAGATCAATTGGGATCTGACCACTGAAAAACTGCTGGTAATGGAATGGCTCGACGGAGTGCCGCTTTTGGCTGCCTCATTTGCAAATCCAGCCTTTGATGGCGATGCTGCTCGTGAACGCGAAGAAGTCTCGACGCTGTTGCTCAAAGCGTTTTTTCAGCAAATCTGCCTTGATGGTTTTTTTCACGCCGATCCGCATCCCGGCAATTTGTTCTATCTCCGAGATGGGCGAATTGCGCTGTTTGACTGTGGCATGGTCGGGCGACTTGACCCGCGCACTCAGCAGATTCTGCTGGAATTGATTTTGTCGATCGTCAATCTCGATGCCCAGCGATGCACTCAGTTAGTGCTGCAACTCGCTCCCCCTGCTAAACCGATCAACCGCATCAAGCTCCAAACCGAATTTGATCAATTGCTGCGTCGCTACTATAGCCTCAACATCTCGCAGGTCAACTTCAGCAAGCTCGTTTATGAAGTCTTGCAGGTTGCGCGGAGTAACAAAATTCGCATTCCTGGAAATTTAGGACTGTGTGCCAAGGCGATCGCCAATTTAGAAGGCATTGCTCGTGCCCTTGATCCTGAGTTCAACATTCCCAATAAGATTCGCCCGATGATGACGGAAGTGTTTCAACGTCAAATTGTGGGAGAAGCTCCGCTAGCAGCCCTGCTGAGAGCCGCGCTTGATGTCAAAAATCTGTCGTTGCAGTCGCCCCGGCAGGTAGAAATGTTGCTCGATCGCGTCACGTCAGAAACGTTGCAGTGGAATTTGTCGGTCAGAGAGCTAGACCCAGTTCGTCGTACTTTAGACACGTCTGCAAACCGTCTGTCGTTTAGTGTCGTGGTTGGGTCGCTAGTCATTGGCGCGGCAATTATTTCTGCCAACACTCAGTCAAGTCAAGTCTATTGGATCAGTGATCTTCTGTTTGCCACTGCCAGCTTTCTAGGGTTGTGGTTAATTGTGGGAATTCTTCGATCGGGGCAGTTGAAGTAAGAGCGATTTTAGGAAGTTGTACGGAAACATTAAAGTTGGAAACTGAAACGTAAACATGGAAAGTGAAGTACCTATACTGATGCAAAGCATACAGTCTAGGCTTCCAGTTTCATCGGCTTTAGCCCTCCCTACATACGCAGTTCAGGTCTTACGAAGCCTCTAGAGGTTTGACGATCAAATCGCCCTGACTCTCGCATACGT
>JBBRMC010000675.1:0-2629 GCA_038231055.1 Leptolyngbyales cyanobacterium | reverse complement strand
AGACACAATTCGCATTATCTCACTGAGAAAGCGCTCTCACATGAAAGGAAACGTTATGAGCAATCCCTCAAGAACCGACTGGGATAAAATTGATGCAATGTCAGATGAGGAGATTGATACCTCTGATATTCCGCCTCTTACCGATGAGTTTTTTGCAAAAGCCAAAGTGCGGATGCCTTCTTCTTCCTTAGCTACTGTTGCTGTTCGTGTTGATGCTGAGACCCTGGCTTGGTTTCAATCAAAAGGCGAGGAGGCAGAGCAACACATGGCGGCAGCTTTGCGAATTTATGCAGAAGCACAGAAAAATACTCGATATGTTGTTTGAACGTTCATAATGATCTCTAAATGCAAATCGCCCTTCACCTATAAGTAGGTAAAGGGCGATCGCTATTCATAATCTCAATTTACGGATTCAGAATTTTAGAGACCGTCAGCACATCTTTGTCACCGCGACCAGAGCAATTGATCACAACGCGAGGGCTGCCCGTCAGTTGAGGACAGAGGGTCTCAAGATAAGCGATCGCGTGTGCCGTTTCCAGGGCAGGAATAATTCCTTCTAGCTGCGATAATTGCTGGAAGGCATCTAGCGCTTGCTGATCCGTTACCGCGTAATATTCGGCGCGTCCCAGTTCCATTAAGAAACTGTGTTCGGGACCAACTCCTGGATAATCTAAGCCTGCGCTGACCGAGTGAGGCTCAATCACCTGACCGTCTTCATCTTGCAGCAGATAGCTCATCGCTCCGTGCAAAACGCCGACTCGCCCTTTTGTGAGGGTTGCTGCGTGTTTTTCGGTTTCGACTCCGTGACCTGCCGCTTCGACCCCGATCAGACGAACAGATGGCTCATCGATAAACTCGTGGAAAAGCCCGATCGCATTCGATCCGCCACCCACACACGCCAATAAAATATCCGGTACGCCGCCCCACTTTTCTTGTGCTTGAACCCGTGTCTCTTGACCAATCACCGCATGAAAATCGCGCACCATCATCGGATATGGATGCGGACCCGCAACCGAACCGAGAATGTAATGGGTCGTCTCCACATTCGTCACCCAATCGCGAATCGCCTCAGAACACGCGTCTTTCAGCGTTCCTGTACCTGATGCAACGGGACAAACTTCTGCGCCCATCAACCGCATCCGAAAGACGTTGAGCGACTGCCGCTCCATATCGTGCACGCCCATATAGATGATGCACTTCAGCCCAAATCGGGCGCACACGGTTGCGGTTGCTACGCCATGCTGCCCGGCTCCCGTTTCGGCAATGATGCGCTGTTTGCCCATGCGTTTGGCAAGGAGAGCTTGAGCCAAGGCATTGTTAATTTTGTGTGCCCCGGTGTGGTTCAAATCTTCTCGTTTGAGATAAATTTGAGCACCTGTGCCATCGGGTCGAGCGTAATGCTCAGTTAATCGTTCTGCGAAATAGAGCGGACTGGGGCGACCCACATAGTCGCGTAAAAGTCCTTGAAGTTCTTGCTGGAAGTCGGGGTCGTTGCGATATCGCTGATAGGCTGCTTCTAGCTCAAACAGAGCAGGCATCAGAGTTTCAGGGACATACTTCCCGCCAAACTTGCCAAATCTGCCGAGAGAGTCGGGTCGGTTTTGGGGTGAAGAATCTGCTTGGAGACTGCGAGGAAGCGGTGTAGTCGTCACGATCGCTGGATGTGTGTAGAGGACAGCCTTTATTATAGAGGTCGGCAGTTTTCCTGTTCTCACTATGGCAGTTTCAAAACGCAAATCTTCTCAGTCTGGTGATTCGCCTAAAGATAAAGTGGTCTACTCTGAGTTTAGCAATAGCAACTCGGAGGCATTACAGCGCGGAGTTCCTGACTTGCCGCCCAATCAGCAGAATTTGAGAGTGCAGGTGTCTCGCAAAGGTCGCGGCGGAAAAACCGTGACGGTGATTACTGGATTTCAAGGAAAAGCCGAAACGCTGGCAGAGTTGCTCAAAAAACTCAAAAACCAGTGTGGAACGGGGGGCACCGTGAGAGACGACACGCTAGAGATTCAGGGCGACCATGCTCAAAAGCTGCTGCAAATCCTGGTGCAGTTAGGATATAAAGCCAAGATTAGCGGCGGTTAAACCCAACCCATCAGATCTTTCCTCTTAAAGGGCTACTGTGTACACACAAATGCTTTGCTCGGTGATCGCCGAGATCTTCGCCCCCTAAATCCCCCAAAATTGGGGGACTTTGAATAAAACCTTTGGGCTAAAAGTCCCCCAGATTGGGGGATTTAGGGGGCTGAAGGGACTAGAACGTAGCGACCAAGACTTGTGTATACACGGTAGTCTTAAAGGGGGAGATGCTCTTCTCACACTTCCATCTGAAGCGTGAAGCGTCTTTGTGAGTATCAAGGCATGATTGAATTGAAAAAATTCTATTGAATGATGTTTGGAGAGTCAACATGGTAGAAAGATTTGTGAAGGGCAGAGAGAATCCCGACGAGCCATCAGCCAATCAGTTTGGAGTTGGATATGACGGAGTAGATTCTGATAGCCAAGAGTCTGACGATGCTGATAATCAATTTGGGACGGGCTATGACGGAGTAGAGTCCGTTAGCAGTGATAAGCCTGTTAATCAGTTTGGGGTCGGCTACGACGGGGCAGATCCGATTAACGGCGAGCCTGT
>JBBRMC010000674.1:0-2630 GCA_038231055.1 Leptolyngbyales cyanobacterium | reverse complement strand
TAGCCTTTCTTAAATAGCACTACCGTGGCGTGAAACTACCAAATCCTAATAGGGCAATTATTTCTTCGGATAAGCTGGAAGGCTATTCTCTCAATTCCAATCATTCAGAGGGTCGCCATAAAGCCGCTGTGTTTCAATCTGCGCTGGGCATTAGGCTAGAACAAGCTGAGGAGCTACGGGCTGCTCTGCATCAAGCCCTCAAGTCCGAAGATGCTCTACCCACCAAACGGAATCCTTACGGGCAGAAATACTAAATCGATTTTGAAATGACACGCGACGGTAAAAACGCCATCATCAGAAGTATCTGGATCATCCGACAGACTGAAGACTTTCCTCGTCTCGTCACCTGCTACATTCCCTAACCTCCAGGAGACCATTCAATGCAACTCTTAGACGTAGTAGCGCTCACTCAGGACTTACCTGATCTCAATCTTTATAAAGGTCAAGTCGGCACTGTTATCGAGGTGTATGAGCAGGGAGTTTTTGAGGTCGAATTTGTTGACCTCAAAGGCAAGACTTATGCTGTAGAAACCTTAAATGCTCTTCAATTAATGCAGCTTTACTATGCTCCCCTTTCCCAAACCACTTGATCCTTAGAAGTAATGCCAGGATCGGGTTAATTTTTCCTGACTCTTATCGCTTTCTGCACATTGCAGCATTGACGAATGCTTGAAACAGCCGTTGATGAGCGGGGTCTTGAGCCGACATTTCTGGATGCCACTGAAGCGCAAACATCCACGGATGGCGTTGATGCTCGATCGCTTCTATCAATCCATCAGGGGCTTTTGCCGCAACTTTCCAGTCGATCGACAGATTTCTCACGGCTTGATGATGCCAAGTGACGATCGTCGCCTCTGTAGTGCCGAGAATATCAACCAATCGGCTTTCGGGCAGAATATAAACTTCGTGCTGTGTCGGGCGACGGGGATGATCGAGCCGATGAATAATCTCAGTTCCATAAATCTCTGGCACATGGGTCACCAAATCACCGCCGCTTGCAACATTCAGCATTTGCATTCCCCGACAAATTCCTAGCACCGGAATCGAGGCAGTTAGAGCAAGTTTGGCTAAGGCAAATTCAAAGTCATCTCGATCGGGGTCAACCGAATACATCGTTGAATGGGGCGTTCCCCCGTAGAGAATTGGATTGATGTCGCCTCCTCCTGGCAAGATTAGTCCATCTAACAGGGCGAGAATCTGGCTAGGAGCAGGCTGATTGGGCGGCAGCAAGATCGGGGTTCCACCAGCCGATTGCACCGCATCAACATAGGTTCCGGGCAAGCAGAGTTCGCCAGCTTCGTTGCGGCTGTGAGTTGTGATTCCGATAATCGGCGAAGCCATGATTGCAGAGTAAAGAGTCCGCTTTCTATTGTGCCCTTAGCTAGATGCGCTCGTATAGAAACGCAGGGCAAAACGCCAGAAAAATCGAGACATCAAGAGAAGCGCGATCGCCAATAGGCAAGCTCCGATCGTCCAGCCTAAATTAGTCCGACCCAGCATCGCCTCAGAGGGAATCGTCGTCAGAAACGCTACAGGCACCACAAAGGTGAAGAAGAATCGATAGGTGGCAGGATAGGCTGCCATCGGAAATCGACCGGCTTCGAGCAGCCCTCTCAGAACTTCAGTGACGTTATAGATTTTCACAAACCAGATGCTCGTTGCCCCTAACATAAACCACAGGCTATAGAGAATGGCTAACCCAAAAGTTAGCGGAATCAAACTCAATAAATAGCTTTGCAGCCCGATACCCAAATGACTCCCGGCATAAATAACAACGATTAACCCAAAGATCACATCCGGCAAGCCCCAGGGAGACAGCGTATGAGCAGATAGCCAAAACTGCGAGCTAATGGGCTTGAGCAGCACAAAATCCAGCGTTCCTTCTTGCACATGACGCACGATGCGATTGAGATTTGGAGCCAAAAACGTCGCCGAAAAGCCTTCTAGCAGCGTGAAAACGCCGACCACAATCAACGCTTCTTCCCATCGCCAACCCGCAAACGTGTAGCCCGTTCGATAAAACAAAAACAATCCGAATAAACTCCCTGCCAGTCCGCCCAAGCTGGTGAAGGCTGCCACCAAAAAGTTTGTGCGATACTCCAGTTCCGCCGCGATCGACGTACTCCAAAACAGCGTCAACAAGTTCCAATATCGCCGCATATCTAAGCTCCCATTCCTGAATATTGCTTGAGTCCCTTACGCCAAAGCCATCGATTTAGCCCAAAGAACACCACGCCCCAAATCACCATTACTAAGAAGCCTTGTCCAACATTCGTCGGTAAGCCAACTAAAACGCTAGCCGGAAAATTCACCAAATAGGGAAACGGAGTAAATAGCGCGATCGTTCTCACCACAGGGGGAAACACTTCCAACGGTGCGATTACTCCCGATAAAAATAAGTAAAACAAAAACCAAAATTCTTGCAGAGAGCTTGCACGCTCTGTCCAAAATGATAGCATCGCGAACGTGTATTGAATCAAGAACTGTAGCGCAAACGCTAGAATAACCGCGATCGCAAATAGCAAAAATTTGTTTAGGCTCGGAAGCCAAAATGCAGCAGGATATAGCCAGAAAAACAATCCTATTAATAGAAATGCAAACGGTAATCGCGCGAATTTTTCTGAAATGTG
>JBBRMC010000673.1:0-2631 GCA_038231055.1 Leptolyngbyales cyanobacterium | reverse complement strand
GAGCGATTCAGAATGCCGTTGATACTGCTGGATACTCCGCTCAACCTATTCAAGAGCAAGACCTGCTAGCTGGCGATAATGATGTGGAACGAAAAGCGCGATTAGCAGAGTCGCAAGACTTAAAGCGCAAGGTTTGGTTCGGTGGCATGATCAGTGCAGTTTTGGTAATTGGTTCATTGCCAGTCATGACAGGATTGCCCATTCCCTTCATCCCCATGTGGCTGCATAACTTTTGGCTTCAAGCTGTATTAACCGCACCCGTTCAGTTCTGGTGTGGCAAATCTTTCTACATCAACAGTTGGAAAGCTTTAAAGCGCCATGCTTCGACAATGGATACACTGATTGCCTTGGGCACCAGTGCAGCCTACTTCTACTCATTATTTGTCACTCTCTTTCCCGGAGTTCTGATTGGTCAAGGACTCAATCCCAGTGTTTACTATGAGACAGCAGCATTGGTAATCACACTGATTTTGCTGGGACGGTTGTTTGAGAACCGTGCTCGGGGACAAACCTCAGAAGCAATTCGCAAGCTGATGGGCTTGCAGGCGAGAACTGCCCGAATCATTCGCAATGGTCAAGAAATGGAGGTGCCGATCGCATCCGTCCAACTTGGCGATATTATTTTGGTGCGTCCTGGCGAAAAAATCCCCGTAGATGGAGAGATTATTGATGGCTCCTCTACGGTAGATGAAGCAATGGTCACAGGAGAGAGTGTACCTGTGAAAAAACAACCAGGTGATGAAGTCATTGGAGCCACTATCAATAAAACTGGAAGCTTCAAGTTTCGAGTATCACGGGTAGGTAAAGACACGTTTTTAGCTCAAATTGTCAAATTGGTACAGCAGGCGCAAGGCTCAAAAGCGCCGATTCAGCGGTTAGCCGATCGGGTCACAGGATGGTTTGTGCCAGCGGTGATTGCAGTGGCTTTAGCTACCTTTATAATTTGGTACAACATCATGGGTAACATCACACTGGCGTTGACAACAACGGTAGGTGTGCTGATTATTGCCTGTCCTTGCGCGTTGGGTTTAGCCACTCCGACATCGATTATGGTCGGTACGGGCAAAGGTGCAGAAAACGGCATTTTGATCAAAGGGGCAGATAGTTTAGAACTAGCGCAGAAACTGCAAACGATCATCCTGGATAAAACCGGGACATTAACTCAAGGCAAACCGACGGTAACGGACTTTTTCACGGTCAATGGTACAGCCAACGGTAACGAGCTAAAGCTGCTGCGCTTAGCGGCATCTGTCGAACGGAATTCAGAGCATCCAATCGCTGAGGCAGTGGTGCAATATGCCCAATCGCAACAAGTGAAACTGCCGGAAGCACGAGACTTTGAAGCGATTCCAGGTAGTGGGATTCAAGGATATGTGTCAGCTCAAAATGAGACATTACCTAAACAATTAGTGCAAATTGGCACCCAACGTTGGATGAAAGAACTGAAGATTGATACTCAAGCTCTGCATTCTCAATGGGAAAAGTTGGAGCATTTGGGTAAAACCGTAATTTGCATTGCTGTTGACGCAGATATACAAGGAATTATGGGAATTTCTGACGCTTTGAAACCTTCATCGGCAAGTGCGGTTCGGGCTTTGCAGAAACTGGGTTTGGAAGTGGTGATGCTCACAGGGGATAATCGGCACACAGCAGAAGTGATTGCCCATGAAGTCGGCATTACACGAGTGGTTGCCGAAGTTCGTCCTGACCAAAAGGTATCTCAAGTGCAGGCAATCCAGTCAGAAGGAAAGATTGTGGCAATGGTAGGTGATGGGATCAATGATGCTCCAGCACTGGCTCAAGCAGATGTGGGGATTGCGATCGGCACGGGTACAGATGTAGCGATCGCGGCGAGTGACATTACCTTGATTTCCGGAGACTTACAAAGTATAGTCACAGCGATTCAACTCTCTCGTGCCACAATGCGGAATATTCGCCAAAATCTCTTCTTTGCCTTCATCTACAACATCGC
Source organism: Leptolyngbyales cyanobacterium (assembly GCA_038231055.1). GTDB lineage: Bacteria > Cyanobacteriota > Cyanobacteriia > Leptolyngbyales > Leptolyngbyaceae > Phormidesmis_A. The sequence goes on along the minus strand of JBBRMC010000673.1, from coordinate 659 downwards.
CGGTATTCCCATTGCTGCAGGGATCTTATTTCCCTTCTTTGGCTGGCTTCTAAGTCCCATTATTGCTGGAGCCGCAATGGCATTTAGCTCCGTCTCAGTTGTCACAAATGCCTTACGCTTGCGGAACTTCCGACCCAAACCGCTCTTGTAACCTGCTTGAAAATAAAAGGAGTAATTATGCTGAAACGAGCTACGTTTGGTACGTTAGCAGGACTGGGATTTTTATTCGGTGTTATATCAGGAGCGCTAGCCTAAATGCCTACTGAACACATGACGCCATCTCATTCTGCACAATCCACGCAATTTCGCCGCATTGAACAACCACTGGCAAATAAAGTGGCTGTGACGCTAGGTGGACTAGGGCTGATTGGTTTAGAACTGTGGTGGTTTCTCCTCAGCAAGCCCAAATCCCAGAAGGTGGCAGCCCATGAGGGAATTCAAGAAATTACCATCACAGTTGATGGCGGCTACGATCCGAGCCGCATCGTTGTGCAAGCAGGACAACCAGTTCGGCTTAATTTCCTGCGTCGTGACCCCAGTAGTTGTTTAGAGGAAGTGCGTTTTCCCGACTTCCATATCGCCCAAGAATTACCGCTAAATCAAGTGACTGCCATTGAATTTACACCAACAAAACCAGGTATCTACGGTTTTGCTTGTGG
>JBBRMC010000672.1:0-2633 GCA_038231055.1 Leptolyngbyales cyanobacterium | reverse complement strand
GTGCCTTTTTGAATCGGCACTAAGCCCACCCACGATCGCAGCAACGTCGATTTTCCTGCCCCGTTCAAGCCTAGTAGGGTAACAAACTCGCCTGCTCGAATCACACAATTCACCCCATTTAATGCTGGACGCTTCAGCGACAACAAAAATGGTGAATATAAATTCGAGCAAGCGATCGCTGGCAAAATCGAAGGCTGAGAGTTTTTCTCACTAATCTCCATCTCATCCCTCATTCTCGGTCTAAGGCTTCATCCCAACTGTCTGCAACGCTTCTTTAACAGGTGCCAGATGCGTGTCGTGGTCAACCTTCACCAGTTGATTAGAATTGTATAGCCCTGACAGCAACGCATTATTTGCGGGTTCATTCAACTTTTGCAGAGCAGCAATCACTCGATCGCGCATCGATTCAGACACTCGATCGTCGATCGCCACTCCATGAGCAGGCACTCCAGAAATTTCGTGTAACACTCTCAGCCGCTTGCCTTCTTCTGCGGTGATATAAGGAGCCTTGAGCGCATATTCAGACACGGCTGCCACATCCGCTTGACCCCGCAGAACGGCTTGTAGGGCACCACTATAATTTCCGCCATAGCTGACCTGACTAAAGAAACCGTCTAGGCGATCGCGATCGGGCACCAACCCCTGTTTAACCAATTCACCCACCGGGAAAATAAAGCCTGACCCCGAGGTGGGAGACGTAAAGGACATCTTTTTGCCTTTTAGTTGCTCTAGATTTTCCTTACTATTGACTTTCTTTTGCAATGGACTATCGTCGCGCACTACCATCACCGATCGGTAGGTCTGACCTCCCGAATAATCGGGTCGCACTTCTGCAAGATAAAGCTTTGCTCCTGCTAACTGTTCAGCTTTAAGGGCAGAGCGACTACTTAAAAACGCTACCTCTGCTCGATTTGATTTCAGGGCTTCGACGGCGGCAGTGTCGTCAGCAACCAACGCCTCAACAGGAATTTTGAGTTCATCTGAGAGGAGCTTTGCGATCGCATCGGCTTTGCGCTGCACGTCAGTTGTTCCCGTTCGGCTAGGGAAAATAACTCTCAATCGCTCCAAGGTGCTTTGCTCACTAGCAGATTGTAGCTGCGTTGCAGGAGCGGGCAGTGTGGCGACATTCGATCCAGGATTGCTACAGGCGATCATTAAGCTACTTACCCCAATGAATCCTACGCTTGCGCCGAATAGTAGTTTTTTTCTCAAAGCCATAGTTGCCCTTCGGTGAATAAACGGTATCTGAATATTGCTGCAATCAACTTGTGATTACGTTAGGGAAATCGTAAGGCTTTTTAGGAATTTATGTCAATTAGAGAGTTGATATAAATTTTCCGAGCAAGTGAACGGAAAATCTCTATGAACAGACAGTTGTTTTTCAAAACAGCTTGAACGGGCTAGGTCATTACAGAGACAGCACGACGTTCATAGAACGCAAATGAGGAACTAAATTTTTTATAAGATTAATAAAAAGAAAACTTTTCTATGCCTTTAGAATGATGCAAAATCTGAGCTAGGATCTAGATAAGAAAAGTTTTTAGACCCCCATTCTTCCTATTTCTTAATGTTTAATTGGGCGTTAAACCTGGGAAGAGTGATGTATCTAACTTTATAAAGTTTTTGATTTTGTCTGGGCGACCATTGATGAGCGATGAGCCGCCATCGATCAAAAAATACCCTCTCACTTTGAAGGCTTAAGTCGATGAGATTACTCGGTAGATGTCTAGAAGACTCTTGTCCTGCGGATATAGGGGCACTCGCGATGGTTCGACAACTCGAAACATCCTATCCTCGTCCTCAGCTTCAGCGCGGCGGTTGGCTCAATCTTAATGGCGATTGGAAGTTTGCCTACAACGATGACGGGAACTGGAAGCAGCCCAGCCAAGTCTCTGACTGGAACCAGACGATCGTCGTTCCCTTTGCGCCAGAGTCTAAGCGCAGTGGTATTCACGATACTGGGTTTCACCCTAACTGCTGGTATGAGCGATCGTTTGACTTAGAGCCAAGTCAAGACTCTAATCGAGTATTGCTGCATTTTGGAGCGGTTGATTATCGGGCGCGCGTCTGGGTCAATCATCAGTTTGTGGGCGAACATGAAGGCGGGCACACACCGTTTAATTTTGACGTTACCTCAGTTTTGAATGTTGACGGGACGCAAGTTGTCACCGTTTGGGCACAGGACGACCCGCACGATTTGGCAAAGCCGAGAGGTAAGCAAGACTGGCAGCCAGAGGCTCACAGCATTTGGTATCCACGCACAAGTGGGATTTGGCAAACGGTTTGGGTTGAATGTGTGCCCAAAACCTATATCCAACACCTGCGCTGGACTCCGCACATGGAGCGATGGGAAATTGGATTTGAGAGCACCACGTGTGGAGAGGTTCTTGAAGAACTGCAACTTAAAGTGCGGCTTTCGGTCGAGGGTCGGCTGCTTGTTAATGACAGCTATGAAGTCATCAGTGGAGAAGTTCATCGCCGCATTGCACTCTCAGATCCGGGCATTGATGACTATCGCAATACGCTGCTGTGGAGTCCTGAAAAGCCGACTTTAATTAATGCTCAGATTCAACTCTGGCATCAGGGCAAATTGATCGATGAGGTGAAGTCTTATACAGCGATGCGAACGGTGT
>JBBRMC010000671.1:0-2641 GCA_038231055.1 Leptolyngbyales cyanobacterium | reverse complement strand
TTTAATCTGACTTGGACGGCGATGCACCCGATCGACGAAAACAGTCCGCTCTATGGTGAAACTCCAGAGTCGTTAAAAGACTGCGCGACGGAGATTGTGGTGTCATTAACTGGGGTCGATGAAACGGTCGCCCAAACCGTTCATGCCCGCTACTCTTACATGACTCAAGAGATCTTATGGGATATGCAGTTTGCCGAGATGTTGACCTATAGCAGCGATGGACGACGGGCGATCGATTTCAGCCGCTTTCACGACGTAGAATCCCCGTAGAGGCAATCCTCTCGCTGTGGTTCCTACTGATTCAACACTAAATTATCGCGATGCACGATCGTATCGGCACCTCCATAGCCCAAAATTTCAGAAATCTTTTCGGAGCGGTGCCCCTGGATTTTCTGCAATTCTTCACGGCTGTAGTTGACGATCCCTTTGGCGATTTCGTGACCCCCACGATCGCAGAGCGTCACTGCATCCTGGCTTTCAAACTCGCCCTCGACGTGCAAAATTCCGGCAGCGAGAAGAGACTTTCCGGCTGTGCAGATGGCTTCGACAGCTCCCTCGTCTAAAAAGAGCTTTCCCGTTGAGATCAACCCGTGAGCAATCCAACGTTGACGGGCGTTAAAGGGTCGCGGTTGGGGTTCAAATTGAGTGCCGATCGAGTCTCCTGCCAAAATCTTTAAGAGATTGAGCGGCGATTTTCCCTGCGTAATCACCGTTCTCACCCCAGCACCCGTCGCGATTTGAGCCGCCGCAATTTTCGTCACCATGCCGCCTGTGCCCCACCGAGAACCCGGATTTCCGGTCTGCACTTGAAGGTCTGTCAGTTGTTTCATATTCTGCACTAAGGCAATCGGCTGGGCATCAGGATTGCTGCGCGGATCGTCAGAATAGAGACGATCGACATCGGTGAGCAAAAATAACCAATTCGCGTCTACTAAGCTGGCTACTAGAGCAGATAAGGTGTCGTTATCGCCAAATTTAAGTTCATCGACCGCAACCGTATCGTTTTCATTGACGATCGGAACCACTCCCAGTTGCAGCAACTCTTGAAAGGTGCGATAGACATTCACGTAGCGGCTCCGCTCAACTAAGTCGCCGCGAGTCAACAACACTTGCGCGATCGGCTGCTGCATTGCTGTAAAAAAGTCGTCATAGATTCGCATCAGGCGACCTTGACCCACGGCAGCGACGGCTTGTTTCAGCGCGATCGCTTTGGGACGCTCGGTTAACCCCAATCTCGCGCACCCCACTCCGACTGCTCCCGACGAGACCAGCACGACTCGGTTTCCTTGCTGTCTTAAGGTGCTGAGAACCTCGACTAATGCCGCAATAGTGGACAGTGAGAGTTGCCCCGTCTCAGGCTGAGTCAGGCTAGAGGTACCAATTTTGACCACTACAGTTTGAGACATTAGACACTTCAAAAAATGATTGAATGATTGAAAAAGTTAATAGGTAGAGATCTGATATCAAATCAATTTATGAATGCTACAGATCCTTTGTCCCCTAAATCCCCCATTCTGGGGGACTTTGAGAATCCGAAACTGCTTTGGCTTGAAGTCCCCCATTCGTGGGGGATTTAGGGGGCTTCCAAGATCTGTGGCGCTGAAAAATCAATTTGGTATGAGAGCCGATCGTAAGTTCTACGCTTCGACGAAAAACTCATGATGGAATTAGGAATTCAATCATTGCTCATCCTGTAATAATTTTGCAACTCAGTTCTGATGTCAGGAGGTCTTTGTCAACTTATAGGGGCTCGATCGCTGCCTTTAACCCTTGACCCGTGAGCGTCTGCAACAGTTCGTTAGCTTTTTCTTGCTCACCAAATGCCCCCGCTTGCATCAACACCCGTCCTCTCGAAGACACCGTAAAGGCACCTGGCACGATCGCCCTCACCTGGGCTTGCTCACGATCGCTGCTGGCTTCAACCACGACACGATAGCGCACGCCCAAAGCAGTGGAACGACTAGGCAACGCAGGCGGACTGTCGGAAGAATTTCTTCTCGCACTCTGCCAAACCGGAACGGTAGGCATAGTGCCAACATTGCCGATCGGGGCATCTCCTCCAGGAACGGGCAGCACTGCTGGGATGTTGGACATCGGAACTGATGCAGACGATCGCAGTGGGGCAATTGCTATCGGAGCCGGGGCAGATGATCGCGACGGGACAATTGACATCGGAGCGGGGGCAGCCGAACCAGATTCAGGCGGCGGCACCGGAATCTCGATCGCTCCTGTTGTCGGCTGCTGGCGGGTGAGCAAAGAAGGCTGAGGATTTGTAGTGGGCGGTGGAACTTGAATCGAAGCCGCGATCGGTTTTGGGGCAGGAAGACGAGCAGCACTTCTCACCGCAGGTTTAGAAAAGAGGGGAGTTCTCTGAGCTTCTGGGATAGGACTTGTGCCTCGGCGGGAGACGTTGACCCTCACCGGAACTGGAATGGAAATACTTGATAGCTGTGGACGAGGCAGCGGTTGCCCAAAGCCCATTGATGAGGCAACGCTGCTAGGCGGCGCGATCGGACTATCCGACACCGTGGCAGTTCCTGAGAAGTCTAGTTTGCCATTGGTTTTAGTCGAGGCAATTTGGTTGCCAAACGTCGGAATGGTTTGGCTACTGGCTTTGCTATTGATGTCAAGCTGACCGTTA
>JBBRMC010000670.1:0-2645 GCA_038231055.1 Leptolyngbyales cyanobacterium | reverse complement strand
GGCAAGTTGTCTTGTCGCCGCGCTGAAAACTTGGTCAGAACAAGGAGTTTTGGATGAATTTCAAGATGAATTATTTTGGGAATCAGGCATTTCAAATACGCTGTCGGAAAGCGATGTGTTGCCCGATCGAGAGACATTGCCCTTAGAAAACATCAACTACGTTCAACTCGAAGCTGAAGACACTAAATACCGATCGCTTGTTCAGTTTTTACGCCGCGAACTCAAGAAAAATCCAGACGAGCAATTCGTTCTATTCGCCTACTTTCGTGGCACTCTTCACTATTTGCAACGCCGTTTAGAAGCGGACGGAATTCGGATCAGTTTGATTTTGGGTGGTATGGGCACTCAGAAACAAGACGTGTTGGAACAGTTCAAGCAAGGCAACACCTCAATTCTTTTGTCTTCAGAAGTCGGTAGCGAAGGAATTGACCTACAGTTTTGTCGCTTTTTGATTAATTATGATTTGCCTTGGAACCCGATGCGAGTCGAGCAGCGAATTGGACGGATTGATCGCTTAGGGCAAAAAGCCGATCGCATCTCCATTATTAATTTCAGTTTGGTGGACACGATTGAAGAACGGATTCTCGATCGCTTATATCAACGCATTAATGTTTTTCAAAAAAGCATCGGCGATTTAGAAAATATTCTTGGAGAGGCAACAGAAAAACTTCTCATCACACTCTTTGAACCTGACCTGACCGATGCCGAACGACTCAAGCGCGCTGACGAAACTGCCAGCGCCATTCTCAAACAACGTCTTCAACAAGACCAATTAGAACAAGAATCTGTCAACCTAGTGGCGTTCTCAGACCAAATTATTGATGCGGTTAGCAAAAGCCGCAATCAGGGTCGATGGCTGACTTCAGAAGAATTGCACTCCTTTGTTGAAGACTATTTTTCTCGCTACTATTTGGGAACCACGATTAAACCCGTTCACGGTAGAGAAGCCGTTTTTGAGATTAAGCTAACCGACGATGCCAAAGTCGATTTAGAGTGGTTTCTCAAGCACCATCGATTTGCGACTCAAACTCGATTACATCGATCGCCCGCGCTCTGTTTGTTTGACCCTCGCCTTGCCGAACAACCCGGCAAAGGCACCGGAAAGTCGATCGAGCTACTTGATCCCACGCACCCACTGATTCAATGGATTCGGCACAGCTACGAAAATGATGCTCAAAAGCCTCACCCGATCGCGGCAATTCGCTGTGATCAGTCAGACGTTGAAGTTGCGCCGGGACAATACATTTATGTGATCCATCGTTGGTTGTTTAAGGGTCTGCGCTCTGAGAGTCGTCTTGCTTACAAAGTTGCTCACTATTTGGATGGCAAATTATTATCTGATGACCAATCAGAACGCTTCGTCTATCGAGCAGCCCGTTTGGGAAAAGTAAAATTAAATGCTGCTAATTTGTTAGACGATCGAGATCAAGTTCTGGCACTTTATAGCGACTGCGATGATGCGTTAGAAGCAGCTTTTGATCAGGCATCAGCAGAATTTGATGCTGAGAATACCAACCGTTGCGATATTCAACGGCGCAGTGCCGAAAACTATGCCGATCGTCGTCGCCAACAACTTGAAGAGCGCCTTCAAACCTTTCAACAATCAGGCAAACTCCGAATGGTTCCTGCCACAGAAGGACAACTCCGCAAGGTGGATCAAGAATTAGAAATCAAGAAGAAGCTGATCGCCAATCGTTACAACACCGAATTGAATATGATTCAACTTGCCGCAGGCATTATCTTTGTTGATTCGTGACGCTCAATCACAGCAATCGCAGTTGCGTTTCTGCCTGCTCAACGACTGGGGCATCATCTAAATCGATCGTCAGCCCGATTGACCCAGACCAAGCTATTTCATCAGTCAGCAGTCGTTGAGCCGCTTCGAGAATGGGTTCTTGCAGGTCGCGCAAGTCTTCGCGGTTTTGAAGATAGGCTTGCAGCGCTTGCAATGGCTCGATCGTGGTGCCGATCCCCAATTCTGGCAGACGCGGACGAGAGAGTTGACTGATTAGCTCAGGGTGAATGGTGTAGTTGTGGGCACTGCTGAGAGCCTCGCGGATGAGGGAATCATCCAGGAGATCGATCTGTTCGGGGCGGAGTTGATAAATCAGTCGCACAACAGCATCTTCAACGAGTTCGGAGGCGATCGCGTCTAATAAGGCAGCTTGTGGCTCGTCTTCTTCAGACAAATCGAGTTCTATCGTGCGGAACGATCGGACTGGAAGCGGACAGAATTCAATTTGAACATTGCCTCGCTCTAGCTCGACCAGCACGAAGCCTTTTTCTTCTTTCTCTTCACTAAAATCGACGCGCTCAATGCTGCCGGGATAGACGACTAGTGGCTGTTGACAGAGAATCTGATGGCGATGAACATGACCTAGCGCTACATAATCAAAACAATCGCGAGTTATCAAAGAGAGCGGAATCGTGAACCCTTTGCCGACCGCTAGAAATCGCTCTGCACCATAGGTGGCGGCATCTGCCATCAGGTGAGCCAGCAAAACGGTAGGAATGGAGGGATCGAGTTTACGGATTTCGCCTTCGAGGGCAACGCGGAGCCGATCGAGTAATAAATGCCCCACATCCGACATGGAGAGTCCTTCGGTTTCGGGACGAGTGAGCAGCGTCGATCGGGTCAGCCACGG
>JBBRMC010000669.1:0-2648 GCA_038231055.1 Leptolyngbyales cyanobacterium | reverse complement strand
ACTTGGCACGGAGTCGGACATTTGTTCGGTCTGCCAGATGTGTCTTATCTCTGTTTGCCCGACTTGCCGGATGCAGTCGCGATGGATCGTCAACGCCTCGATCCGCCGAAGTTGCCGCCACCCCCGTTAGAACAGTTTGTCGAATGTTCAGAGCCTGTGCCGCAGATTCTCGATCGAGGCGCACGATTATTTCAAGCTCCTCGGTGTGATACAGAAAGTTACAACGCGTGGACAAAGGCTCTGTGGCTGGTGGCAGATCTGCTGATTCGTCAACAGCGAGAAGTGCAGTTAGTTGCCTCGGTGCCATTGCCAGAAGAGGATCGAGATCTGCTGACATTTTTCACACAACCGACTCCGGGATTTGTGCCTCCTCTAGCGATCGCCGTTCATCAACAAGGATTAGCGAGTGCGTTTGTGCAACTGGCTTATCCGTGGGTGCAAACCCCCGGCTCGACGAATCTACCAGAGCAGTTAGAAAGTCCCGATGCTGTGTTGGCGGGAGTGCTGGCTCGAAATGCGCTGACGCGGGGCAGTTTTCGCAGCGCAGCAAATTTGCATTTAGCCGATGTGCAGCAGGTTTATCCGATTCTCACCCGCGATCGCCTTCAGCATTTTCAGCCCGACAGCGTAACTCGATCGACAACCCACACGCTCCCTCAACGCATTTCGATCTTAGGCACCACTCCAAACGGATTGCACCTACTCTCAGATGTCACCACCAGTTTAGATGAGAGCTATCGTCCCGCTAGTGTGAATCGACTGGTGGCAGCGATCGTGCGAGCCGCAAGACGATTAGGTGAAGAAGTCGTGTTTGAAGCGTCGGGTGAACGCCTGTGGCTGCGTCTGCGAGACAGCCTCACAGCATTGATGAGCGGCTTGCAGCAAGCAGGAGCGTTGCAGGATGCAGGAACCACAGCCTTTACAGTGCGCTGCGATCGCGACACGATGACGCAGCAAGATATCGATCAAGGTCGCGTGGTTGCTCAGATTGAATTTGTGGCAGCCGTTCCGATTGACCAGATCACGATCGTGCTGGCACTCAACCCCGGTGGACAGGTTTCGCTGATTCAGTTAAAGGAGGCAGCATGAGCAATTCAGCATATCCTCTACAGGTTTTTCGCTTTCAGGTCACCTTTCAGAAAGATCCGTTGCCCAACAGTGGAGATACGGCTCCAGTGCAAATGAGTGCAGCGTTTTCAGAATGCACCGGGTTAGAAGCGACGATGGAGCCGAAGGTGATTAAAGAAGGCGGACGCAATTATGGAGCCGCTCAACGTAGTGGACAGGTGACCTTCGCGACCGTGATTTTGAAGCGTGGCATGACGGGCGATCGAGACCTATGGGACTGGTTCACTCTAGTCACTCAGGGAGCCTATGCTCATCGGCGCACTGCTACGATTACCCTATTTGATGCGAGTGGTGCGGGAGTGCTGGCATGGAAGCTAGAGAAGGCAATGCCCGTCAAGTTTAAAGCCGCCGATTTGAATGCTAGAGGCACCGAGATCGGCATTGAAGAACTGCATTTTGCCCATGAGGGATTAAGCCTAATTCGAGGAGAAGGAACGCTATGAGCGAACAAGTAACTCGTGCCACCTTCACCCCCCAGACGGGAAATAAAACGCCGATCGAGGTGCATTTTAATCCAGTTTCACTTCAGGTTTTGATCAACAACACGCTAGAAGATAAAGGCAAAGGCAAAGACAAAAAACAATACATTTCCAAAACGGCGGCAACGCTGGCAATGGATTTAATCTTTGATACGACTCACAAAGGCAGCGATGTCCGGTTAGCAACCCAAAAGATCGCTCGATTTATGGAGCCAGGGAAAGAACCTGGTGAGCAAAAAATTCCGACGATCGTGCTGTTTGAGTGGGGCACGTTTAAGTTTCAAGGATTGATTCAATCCTATCGAGAAACGATCGAGTTCTTTTCATCAGACGGAGTGCCGTTGCGGGCGAGTATTAGCTTAACCATGACACGCCAAGAAGAAGTGTTTGAGCCTAGCCCAGAACCGCCGCGTGATTCATCGGTTCAGGTGTCAGCAGGAATCAGCGCGACCGCAGTGGCTTCTATCGGAGGCGCACCTGATGCCGGACGCACGATCGCCGCCGCGAACAATCAAGACAGTTTGCGATTTTCGAGCGGTGCCTTTACTCTTGATGCGTCGATTAAGCTGAGTCCGCCGATCGCATTTGCAACGGGTGGAGCCGGAATTAGTGGCGGCATTGGGATTAGTGGAGGTATCGGAGTTAGTGGAGACGTTGGGATAAATGGTGGTATTGGAGTTGGTGGAGGCATTGGAGTCAGTATTGGTGGAAGCGCTTCCGCAGGGGTTTCTGCTAGTGAAGGCGCTTTTTCTGGCTTACGTGTCTCTAGCGATCTGCGTCCCATTGTCAAAATTGATACCAACCGATTCATTCAGTCGAGCGAATCTGTAGGATTTGCCACCAGCCGCAATGCCAGTTTTCAAGTTGGTGGACAGGCAGACCTTGAAGGATCTGCCAGTTTAAGCACCAATGTCCGATCGAGATCCAAAATTCAGTTTGAGGAGGATTAATCATGCCCGTTGTTTTTGATGAAGTGATTGGCGAAGTCGTTCCCCCGGTGCCGTCGTCTCCCGAAGTCGTTCCTGAAAGATCCCCTTCGGT
>JBBRMC010000668.1:0-2654 GCA_038231055.1 Leptolyngbyales cyanobacterium | reverse complement strand
CGATTGGTGCGTGAAAACCAAACCATCGCCGTTGAGGACTTGGCTGTGAAGAATCTGGTGAAGAATCGGAAACTCTCCCTCGCTATCAGTGATGCGAGTTGGGGAGAGTTGACCCGTCAGCTTGAATACAAGTGCGACTGGTATGGTCGCAACTTCGTCAAGATTGACCGATGGTTTCCGAGTTCTAAGCGGTGTGGCAACTGTGGTCACATCGTCGATAAGTTGCCGCTCACCATCCGAGAATGGGACTGCCCCAAGTGTGGGACACACCATGACCGGGACGTGAATGCCGCCCATAACATTCTTGCCGCAGGGCTTGCGGTGAACGTCTGTGGAGCGAACGTAAGACCGGATAGGCATAAGTCTGATGGCAGTTGCTATGAAGCAGAAAGGTCTAAGAAGTGATTCTTGGAATCCCCACACTCAGCGCAAGCGGTATGGGGAGGATGTCAACCTCACTAAAGGTGTCAACTTGTTGACGATCTGACATGATCATATAGAGAGGCTATGGATTCGGATGGCTCAGGTATCCTTGCATTTTCTCTACCGTCTAGCGACACTATCTAGGAGACGCAAGTGTCAGGTAACCACTCTTCTCAACAGGACCATTTCAGCATTATTGTGATCGGAGCCTCGGCGGGCGGAGTCGAGACGCTGACTCAATTGGTGCGACTTCTACCTTCTGAGTTAAAGGCAGCAGTTTTAGTCACGCTGCACTTTCCGAGCTATGGCACCAGTGTGTTGCCGAGCATTCTCAGTCGAGCCGGAACGCTGCCCGCAAAGCACCCAGAAGATGGCGAAATGTTAAAAGCGGGGCACATCTATGTCGCGCCCCCTGACTATCATCTCGTCATCGAGCCAGATCGGGTTCGTCTCAGTCACGGTCCTAAAGAAAGCGGACATCGACCTGCAATCGACCCACTGTTTCGCAGTGCGGCAATGGTATATCAAAAACGGGTGATTGGGGTGATTCTCACCGGGCTGTTAGATGATGGCACCGCAGGGTTGGCAATGATCAAGCAAAAAGGCGGAATTGCCATTGCCCAAGATCCTGAAGAAGCGTTGTTTAACGGGATGCCAACCAGCGCGATCGCCAATGTTGCGGTCGATTATGTGTTGCCCGTGGCTGAAATTGCATCGGTGTTGGTGGAGCGATCGAACCATCAAACCTCCAATAGAGCTATGGATAACAAACGCGACCCAGAAGCTGAAATCATTCAGCAAGACAAAGCTTTAGCCGAGCAAGGAGAGTCACAAAAAGAGCCGTCCATCTTCACCTGCCCCGATTGCGGCGGCGTGATGTGGGAACTGAACAAGGACGGCATACTGCGCTATCGCTGTCATGTTGGGCACGTCTATTCGACCGATAGTTTAGCTGCCGAACAGTCTGATGCCGTAGAAGGTGCTTTATGGACAGCCATTCGCTCCCTTGAAGAACGAGCCAGTTTAGCTAGACGACTTGCCCATCAAGCTCAACTGAACGATCGAGCCTTGTCTGCCAAGCAATTTATAGAGAAGGCAAATGATGCCGCCAAACACGCGCAAATGATTCGGCAAATCATCGCGGTCGATCAAATTGTGATTGCGTTTGAACCGGATACCTTGGAACCGATCGCATCGCCTCAAACCACCAAATCCTCTCAAAAATTGACGGATAAATCGTGATAGATTACTGCTTTAGCAGAGTGAGCTGATTTCCATTCATCGAGTTCACCCTTTGGGGTATATTACCCGTCAAACCACCATCAAGATACCCAAAGAGGGCAACGATAGACCTCCTGCCCAAATTCTGGAAGCCCTTCAAATCTCTAACACTGGGAAGATTTGCGTTGAGTTCCTTTAGAGAAAAAGGGGCAGACGGTGACTTGTGCAGGAGATTTCACCATTTAGACCATAGCTGTTTCTAACGTGATGACTTCTCCCGAAATCGATTTGCAGTTTGAAGCGCTGCTCAACTATCTCAAGCGTAGCCGTGGGTTTGACTTTACGGGCTACAAGCGATCGAGCCTGAGTCGTCGAGTTCAGAAACGAATGCAGGCGATTGGCATTGACCAATATGACGAATATCTTGACTATTTGCAGGTGCGCCCAGAAGAATTTTTGCACCTGTTCAACACATTGTTGATTAACGTCACAACTTTCTTTCGCGATCACCCCTTTTGGGACTTTTTGAGCAGCAAAATCTTGCCCCGCATCATTGCCCAAAAAGAGTCAGATGAGCCGATTCGCATCTGGAGTGCAGGCTGTGCGAGTGGCGAAGAGGCATATAGTCTAGCAATGGCACTTGCCGATCTGCTAGGAGTCGAACAGTTTCAACAGCGCGTCAAGATTTATGCGACCGACGTGGATGAAGAAGCACTCCATCATGCGCGTCAGGCGACCTATCAAGCAGGAGAAGTCGCAGACTTGCCACCCAACTTCGTAGCGACTTATTTTGAGCCAGTCGAGGTCTCATCAAAAGAAGATGAAGTCAGCCGCTACACGTTTCGGAAAGATTTGCGTCGTGTGGTGATTTTTGGTCGCCATGATTTGATTCAAGACGCACCGATTTCTAAACTTGACCTAGTGGTGTGTCGCAACACTTTGATGTATTTCAACGCCGAAACTCAAACCAAGATTTTGACGCGGTTTCACTTTGCTCTGCGCGATGGCGG
>JBBRMC010000667.1:0-2654 GCA_038231055.1 Leptolyngbyales cyanobacterium | reverse complement strand
TGGCGAAATTGCACGAATCCTGCATTCTGTCTTTGAGTCGCTCAACATTCCCTACTACATCACCGGAGGCGTTTGCGCGATCGCCTATGGTGATCCTCGAACCACTCGCGATCTAGATGTCGTCGTGGAAGTTGAGCGATCAAACATCATGCCAATGGTTGACCAACTCGAATCGGCTGGATTTTACTGTCCTCCCGGCGCGGTTGAAGACATTCAATCAGGCAGAGCCAGAACGTTAAGCGTGACTCATCGGCAACTGGTACTGAATGCTGACATTATTCTCAACGATGACACTGCATTCGATCGCTCAAAAATGGCGCGACGCAGGCTTGAAGCGATCGGGTTAGATGAGTCTGAACGCTTTTGGCTAGCTTCGCCTGAAGATCTCATTCTTGCCAAACTGCTGTGGGGACAGCAAAGCCAGTCAGAAAAACAATGGCGCGACGTTCTAGGAATTTTGAAGGTTCAGGGCGACAGGCTAGAGTTTGCCTATCTCACTCAATGGGCGGAGCGTTTGGATTTGATTGAGTTGCTCGATCGGGCAATCAGAGCGGCAGGAATCTAACGGGAACTGTTCAGCCCAATGCCTGAAGAGCGGACATTAGTTGAGCGGTTGCCTTGACGTGACTCGCGAGGCTAGTTAGGCTTGAGCGAAGATCAGTGACATTGAACACCCGTGAATAAGTTACAAGCTGTTGCTCTCCTTCTTGAAAACAAAAAATGGACGAAGGCAGATGCTATCCGAGCACTGGAAGAAGTTGACTTTGCTGCCGACCCTGACGAGCTAACCATTCGTAGAGCGGTTGATCAGTTTTCAGGTGCCGAACTGAGCAATCGTCAGCGCCAGCAGGCGGCTCAGAAGACCCAAGTAACGAAAAAGAATAATGAGATTGAGCGTATAAATAAAGCGCACGAATTAGAGAGGGAGAAACTTGAAGCGAGAATTCAAAGTCTATTGTCTAATGATAATTCTCTACAAGTCAAAACTCTAGCTTCTCAAAATGATGAGTTGATTAAGGTTAACGACCAGCTTAAAAAAGACAACAGATTCTTAAAGAATTCAGTCGATGCAATCAGGCTTAGATTGGCAATCGATGTGAAAAATCTCTTGAAATCTAATGATAGTGAAATCCGGAGAGCTTTAGCTAAGTGGTTTCAAGGAACAGAGGAAAAAAATTAATGAAAAGCAAAAAGAGAAACTTTAATGGGATGAGTTATCGCGAGACCCAACGCGCCAACTCAGCCAACCGAAGCAAGCTTCAAAAAGAAGACCAGAAGTGGCTAAGAGACAATGGCTACAGGAATATCGGTTGGGATAGTGTTATTGATCTCTATCAGAAAAATAAAGAGTTTCTAGATAAATACTCACTAGAAACTCTAACGCTTGAAGAATTATTTTTAGAGGTGGATCGAATCGGCAACAAGTATCTCGATAGCCATGAAATAGAAGGGTTCAATCAAGCTTTATCTAAAGAGCTAAACGAGATTGCTGATGAAATCGATAAGCAGTTTCCAGATACAGAGATTGAGGTTATTGACTTTAGTGAAAAAATCGACAAAAAATTTCGGAAAAACCGCAATCAAGCGCCTTATAGAACTACCAAAACTTCGTGAGGAACACTGTGAATAGTGAGGAAAAAGAACTAAAAGAGTTATTTAAGCTTGTAGACGAAATTGGTAATAAGCGATATCACAAACTGACTCATCTAGATTTTGAAACCTATAGAAAATTTGACCATTGGCGATATGTGAATGGTGACTATGAATGTGGAACAACTAAGGAGAGCAAAGAGTGGGTGAGAGATCATTCAGACCGGGATTGCCCAGTTTGTGACAAAAACTATCGTGACAGAGGTGGCAAAACAATTGATCACAAGCTGCCCCGATCGCAATATCCGTGGCTGTCAGTAGAATTCAAAAACTTTTGGGTTATCTGTCGAGTCTGCAATATAGAAAAGGGTGAAATGCATTGGTATGCTTACGAACGCTATGTACTCATCAAATACCCAGAGTTGTACGATTCTGTAAAAGCTGCGCGTCCCAATCAGTTACTTCAGGCTCTAAAAACTCCATTAACGTAATTTACATACGATCGACAAACCTCTCAAAAAACCTTCAAATTGTCGATCGAGTCTTCTCAAAGAAATCACCAATTAAATAGAGCGATCCACACAAAACGATCGGGGCTTCCTCCGATTTCTGCTTCGCCATCTCTAATCCAGCAAACACATCTTCGTAAACGCTGCAATTCGCTAAATCAGGACAGATTTTCTTCGCTAAGACCGCTAACTCTTGAGGAGCAGCAGAACTGTGACCGGGAACGGGAACGAGATAAACACGATCGCCGCTTCTCAACAACTCTTTAAACACATCGGCGTGATCTTTAGTGGATAACATCCCCATCACCCAATGAATCGGAGCTTTCTCTAACGTATCTACAAATTGACGCAGCACTTCAGCACTCGCGGGATTATGGGCACCATCAATTAAAACCTGACGGTCTTTGTAGGTAAACCATTGCAGCCGTCCTGCCCATTTTGTATTAGCAATGCCGTCGATGATCGCTTCATCAGAAAACTCCCAGCCATCTTGCCTGAGCAGTTGCAGCGCTGCGATCGCCAACGCTGAATTGTGCAGTTGAATCGCTCCCTGCA
>JBBRMC010000666.1:0-2655 GCA_038231055.1 Leptolyngbyales cyanobacterium | reverse complement strand
CAAATCGACAGGTGCGATCTGAAGCGCTAGTCCTTGCGTATCGTTGCGATAGACATCTAACAAAGTTTCGACAAACTGCAAGCTCGTTTGATGACTGCGTGCCATCATCGCTAACACCTGCTGTTGAGCAGGTAGCACTGTCCCGAAATTCTCCTCTTGAAATGCTTTTAGGGTTTCGATCGCGCCGAGTAGTGGGGTCTTTAAGTCGTGTGTCAGTGTTGAAGCAAAGTCTTCTCGAAGATTCGCGAGTTGTTCTTGTGACTGAAGTTTGGCTTGCTGTTGAGAAATTGCCTCTTCATCGCGACGATTGCGATCGCTCAATAGGTCTGTGATGACCAGTGCCAAGACAGCGATCAAGCGACTGGCAATAGTGGAAGCATGAATTTCATGGATGCCCGGAATCCAAACGTTAATCAGGGTTAAGGCTGCTGCTGCGATCGTAATTTTTAATGCCGTTGCTCGACTGAGACGTGAATTTGCCAGCAGAATTGGACCGACATAGAGGTAACCAAATACATAGTCGGGAGGCGTTAAGAACTCTAAGATCAGCACGCTCGCAAATAATGCAGTAATGAGCCAAGAAATCCTTGATCGTGGATCTCGACGAGGTGCACTCTGTTTGAACCGAGATCGCTGAGGCAACATCTAAAAGCTTTAGCTTATTACTAGGTTGATCTATTTATTAAAGTTGAAAAAGTTAGTTGAAGTCCAGATACTTTGAAAATAAACGTGTGTTTAGACAGTGTTTAGATAAAAACTATACCCGTAAAGATAGAACCTTCTAAACGAGTTTAGTCTTTCCTATTCTTCAAATATAGTTCGTTTGACTAAAATCTTCTAAACAAACACTCTCTTCCGTATTAGTGTTGGAAGATGTTAAGTGATGGATTTTGTATGGACTTCGCTTCATGCCACTCCTTCAAATCAGCTTTTTACTGAATACTTTCGCTTCAGGAGTTTTCCTTATCCATGTTAGAAGGATGGATTCAGATTGCACTCACTGTCTTGATCGTGATAGCGATTACTCCCTTTTTAGGGGGATATATGGCTCGTGTGTATCAAGAGCAGAGAACCCTCCTCGACCCGATTTTAAATCCGGTTGAGCGGCTCCTCTATTCTTTAGTAGGGGTTCAAGCTAAGGAAAACATGACGGGCTGGCAGTATGCACGAGCAGTTCTGTACAGCAACGTGGTGATGGCACTGCTACTCTTTTTCATCATCATGAGTCAGGGCTGGCTACCTCTAAACCCAACAGGGGTAGGCGCTCCAACTTGGGATACTGCCCTTCACACGACTATCTCGTTTATTACGAATACCAATCAGCAGCACTATTCAGGTGAGACCTATTTAAGCTATGCCAGTCAAATGTTGGGGCTTGGCTATCATATGTTTACCTCGGCAGCGACGGGGCTGGCGGTTGGGATCGCGTTCATTCGAGGGCTGACGGGTAGACCGTTAGGCAACTTTTATGTTGATCTGATTCGATCGATTACTCGCATTTTGCTGCCGATTAGCATTGTGGGTGCTGTGATCTTGATCGCATCAGGTGTACCTGAAACGTTCTCTGGTCCGGCAGTGGTGGCAACGCTAGAAGACCCGGCAGTGAGTCAAGCGATCGCACGCGGTCCAGTAGCCCACTTTGAGATCATCAAACAGCTTGGCGAAAACGGCGGCGGCTTTTTTGCGATTAACGCGGCTCACCCGTTTGAGAATCCCAATCCGCTCACGAACCTGATTCAAATTGTCGGCATGGTGTGCATTCCCACCTCACTGATCTATACCTATGGTGTGTTTGCTAACAATCGCAAGCAAGCCTGGTTAGTGTATGCCATGGTATTGACGATCTTTGTGGGGTTCATCATCACAAACGCGATCGGAGAATATCAAGGCAACCCGGCTGTGAATGCGCTACTGGGTGGTCAAGCTCCTAACCTGGAAGGTAAAGAAGTCCGATTTGGCTGGGCACAGTCGGCGCTGTTTGCGACGACCACGACAGGCACAATGACTGGGGCGGTGAATAGTATGCATGACTCATTTATGCCCAATGGCGGCTTTGTCACGCTGTCCAATCTGTTCTTGCAAATCATCTGGGGTGGACAAGGCACCGGAACGGCGTATCTATTCGCTTACCTACTTTTGGCAGTCTTTGTCACCGGGTTGATGGTGGGACGCACTCCCGAATTTTTGGGACGCAAGATCGAGAAAAGAGAAGTAGTGTTAGCTAGCTTTCTGATTCTATTAGTGCATCCGATCGCTATTCTGATTCCCGGAGCGATCGCTCTAGCATTTCCCGATCAGTTGGCAGGCATTAGCAATCCTGGATTTCATGGATTGTCACAGGTGATTTATGAATATGCATCTGCGGCTGCAAACAACGGGTCTGGGTTTGAAGGCTTGGGCGATTCTCAACCTTCGCCAATCGCGATCGCTGGAGGCGCAACGACGACAACAACAGCCTTGTGGTGGAATCTGAGCGCTAGCTTTAGCTTGCTGGCTGGTCGCTATATGCCCATCATTGCCCTGCTGCTATTAGCCGATAGTATGTCGCGCAAGCAGCCTGTCCCGATGACGAGCGGCACACTTCGCACTGACACGGGGCTGTTTACCGGAATTACCGCAGGCATCATCTTAATTATGGGTGCGCTGACGTTCTTT
>JBBRMC010000665.1:0-2657 GCA_038231055.1 Leptolyngbyales cyanobacterium | reverse complement strand
GCTTTGGTAGGGGATTCAACGATGACAAGAGTTGACATGAGTCTCGTTAACTTACAGAAGAGAGCAGGGAGGGACTAGCTGAGTGAGGCAGCGTGTGTATTTAATCAATAACACCAAATCTGAACGATCGTCGGATTTTGGCAAAGCAACTTTTCAAATCCTGATGTGTCAAACCGCAGTTCTTCCAAATTCACCTCTAATATAGACAAGCCAATCTAAGCACACGCCCTCATTAACTATGGGCAAGACTGATTCAACAAAAAGATTGGGAAGGATTTCTCAACTTTTAAGGGCGGATCTCCCTATTCAGGCAACCGTACTATATCGTTAAGTCGTCATGCTAAATCAGTTGACATAGACTCAAGTCAATGGATTCAAAGCAGTGAAACAATCTCGTTTCAGCCTAAATCCGCAGAATTTAACGATAAATGACCAGTCTAGCGCGATAGAATCCTGTTTAAAGAACCGCCCTATCTAATCTCGCCCGATCAATTCGGGTTGCTCAGTTTAAATTTTTTGTTAACCCTGCTCAATCGGACCAAGCTCTATGGATTTTGCTACGCTTGTAGCCCAGCTAAACACTGGAGCAATCTTGCCAGAACTCATTGTCATCACAACGCTCTTGATTGTGATGATCGGTGATCTGATCGTGGGGAGAACTGCCTCATCAAAGTGGACTCCTTATTTTGCGATCGGCGGTCTGCTCACAGCAGTGGGTGCCCTCTGCTTTTTGTGGAATACGCCAGCTCCGATCGCCTTTCTGGGCGAATATAACAGCGATAATCTCAGCATTCTGTTTCGCGGAATCATTGCTCTCTCATCGGCTGGGACGATTTTGATGTCGATTCGCTATGTCGAGCAGTCAGGCACGGCGATCGCCGAGTTTTTGATTATTCTCCTCACGGCGACCTTAGGGGGAATGTTCTTATCAGGCGCAGACGAACTGGTCACGGTTTACGTCTCGCTCGAAACCCTGAGTATCTCGTCCTATCTGCTGACCGGCTACACCAAGCGTGATCCCCGCTCTAACGAGGCGGCTTTGAAGTATCTGCTGATTGGGGCTTCGAGTTCTGCCATCTTTTTATATGGAACTTCGCTGCTCTATGGCTTGTCAGGAGGCGAAACGAATTTGAGTAAAATCTCGACTCAGATCGGTGCTGCTGGTTTGGCTGACTCGATCGGTCTCGTCATCGCGCTCGTCTTTGTGATTGCCGGGATCGCCTTCAAGATTGCCGCCGTTCCGTTTCACCAATGGACCCCGGATGTCTATGAAGGTTCGCCGACTCCGGTCGTAGCGTTTTTGTCAGTTGGCTCTAAAGCGGCAGGGTTTGCATTGGCAATCCGGCTGTTAGTGACGGCGTTCCCGCTCGTGACTGAGCAGTGGCACTTTGTCATGACGGCACTTGCAGTGCTCAGTATGGTGCTGGGAAATGTGGTGGCGTTGGCGCAAACCAGCATGAAGCGGCTGTTGGCATATTCCTCGATCGGGCAAGCAGGCTTTGTGATGATCGGGTTAGTCGTCGGCAGTGATGCAGGCTACGCCAGTATGGTCTTCTACTTGATGATCTACCTGTTTATGAACTTGGGCGCGTTTATGTGTGTGATTCTGTTCACGCTCAGGACGGGCACCGACCAGATCAGCGAATATGGTGGCTTGTATCAAAAAGATCCCCTTCTGACTCTGGCGTTGAGCATCTGTCTACTATCTCTAGGGGGCATCCCGCCTCTAGCTGGCTTCTTCGGAAAACTCTATCTCTTCTGGGCAGGTTGGCAAGCAGGAGCTTATCCGCTCGTGTTGCTGGGTCTGCTGACGAGTGTGATTTCCATCTATTACTACATTCGGGTGGTGAAAATGATGGTGGTCAAAGAGCCGCAGGAAATGTCTGAGTCAGTGAAAAACTATCCCGAAATTCGTTGGGATTTGCCGGGGATGCGTCCATTGCAGGTTGGAGTCGTGTTGACTTTGGTGGCGACTACGATCGCAGGCATTCTCTCCAATCCTCTGTTCACCTTGGCGAATGATTCGGTGACCAAGACACCGATGCTGCAACAGGCGATGGAGAGACCTGCGATTCAGGTGAGTCGTGACCTCGATCGCGCGCCTATCAACTTATAATCTCCTGAGATTAAACGGATCGCTCTCAGGTGACTGGGGGCGATTTTTTGTCTCAAGTTCTGGCGGTGCCAACGGTTTTAAGCGATCGCAGCAGCAACACCCACGAGACATTAGTAATGTCATCTAAACTCTGCTTTGATTTGGGTCGATCGACTTTTGGGGGTTGTTTAGCTAATAGTTGTCTCACTCGTTTGAGATTGGTTCCTGCCACTTCACAGGTGAGATCAGATTGCAGCGCTTGCTGATAGTGCTGAATTGCAGATTGCAGTTTGCCCTGACGCTGAAGCACTAACCCTAAGCCGTTGTGTGCTAAAGAATGACTGCCAATGAACTTTGGCTTTTTGAAGTTGGGTAAATCCAACGCTTTTTGGTAGATGAATGAGGCTTCGTCTAAACGTTTTTGATCAGAGAGTGCGTCTCCTAAATAGACATAGGTGACGGCATAGCTGGGGTCAAGCTTGATGGCTTTGCGATAAGGCGCGATCGCGTCCTCTGGGTCTCCTTGACCATGCAACGCTCGCCCTAAGCCAGCATACGCAAG
>JBBRMC010000664.1:0-2658 GCA_038231055.1 Leptolyngbyales cyanobacterium | reverse complement strand
ACGTTTGCGCCGCTCGGCTGACATCTGCAATTCCATTGACTCTTGCACGGCGGTTGAAGGAATGATGTCACGTAGCTCAACCCGCGTCACTTTTACGCCCCAGGGATCGGTAGCAACATCCAGGTCGCGCAGCAAGATTTCATTGATCTGCGATCGTGCCGTAAACGTTTCATCCAGTTCAATTTGACCCATCTCAGCCCGAATTTGGGTGAGAACCAGATTCACCACCGCAGCATTCAGGTTTTGCACTTTGTAATAGGCTTTCTCCATGTCTACGATCTTCCAGTAGACGACAGCATCAACCGTAATTGAGACATTGTCGCGAGTGATGCAGGGCTGCGGCGGAATGTCCAGCACTTTTTCGCGCACGGTTTCTTGAAAGGCGATTCTGTCAAGTCCAGGAACCACAAAGCTGAGTCCGTGACCGAGTTTACGATCGTAGCTTCCCAGCCGCTCGACCAGTGCCTCGTTGCCCTGCTGAATAATTTTGACGCTAGAGATAGCTCCGCCTCCAATGACGGCTGCAATAAACAAACCCCACATAGTCTTAATCTCCTAATAATTGAACGGGTGAATGATCAGGATTCGTCGTGTGCCAACCCTTCGGGCACCACGATTAATGTCGTCCCTTTGCGTCCGACGACATAGACTTTTTGGTGAGGCGCGATCGTCCCATCAAATGTCTCACAGCGAGCGCTCCACGAATTGCCCTCATAAAGTACTCGTCCAGACTTACCCGGTGAAATATCGGTCAGGGTTTCTGCCTCGGTTGCATCTAGTTTGAGAGCCGCTCTGCGGCTGATAAACCGACGCGACCCCAGCACCATCACCGCCGAAAGCACCATCCAGAGGGCGATCTGCGCGTTGAGCGGCAAAAAGGTTGCGACGAAGGCAACGATCAGCGCACTGAGTCCCATCACAAAGGCGACGAACGCAGTCGGTAACACAAACTCGATCAGGCAAAGGGCAAGCCCTGCTATTAGCCAAACCACAGTGGGAGTCAGAGACATATCTGTTTTTGAGCAAAGGAACGATCGTTGAAATGCTAATCTTAAGAGTTTTGTGAAGCGACTTGAGACGAATCGCTTAAAATCAGCTATCCTAATCGACCGAGTTAAGCCACTTACGTCATTCTTCAGAGAGTGCCCACTTCATTCCGCAATCCTTCAAACTTTCGATGATTGATTTTGTCACAAACGCCCTACAATAAACGTTTTTAAGTGCATGAGCAGTTCGCAATCACAGGGATGTCACTATCTTTGGGCAGTCGGAGAGGTCGCCGCTCAAAAACCAGCAGGAACGATCGTAGTCGATCGCTATCAGGTGGTCGCGCCTCACATTTGGGCAGACACTAAGCCCCAAACAGAACCTTACGTGCCTGCGATGCTGCCCGATGAAGCGCTGCCCTATTTGCACCTCTATGCTCAGCGATTGCACGTACCGCAAGTTTATGGGTTTCATCATGACGAAGACACGAATCAAGAGATTCTCTTATTAGAAAACGCACCTCTAAATGATGCAGGAACCTTGCAGCCCGCCATTTTTGATGCCTGGACACAAGCCTCGGCAGTGCGCCAGATCTACTGGCTGTGGCAGATGTTGCAGTTGTGGGCACCTCTGCTGGAGTTAGATGTCGCGTCAAGTTTGCTATCACCCGACAACCTGCGAGTCGAAGGGTGGCGAGTTCGGTTAAAAGAACTGATTAAAGACTCAGAAGACCCCATTTATGCGAGAGCTTCGTTTTCAAATCCTTCTCTCTCAAATCTGGCACAGTGCTGGCTTGTGTGGGTGCCAGAAGCCAAGGCAGCGATCGTAGACGCGCTCACCGCTATCTGTACCGAAATGCAGCAGGGCACTAGCTTTGAGAAAGTCTCGGCTCAGTTAAATCAGCAGTTGATTGCCCAATCAGCCCAACTGCCTCTACGTCTGCAAGTTGTGGGAGCTACGGATGTGGGTGTGCAGCGATCGCACAACGAAGACACTTGCTATCCGATGACGGCTCGCGCTCAAACTTATGATGAACTGAGTCCGCGTTTAACGATCGTGTGTGATGGCATCGGTGGACATGAAGGCGGCGAAGTCGCCAGTCAGTTGGCAGTACAGTCACTTCAGCTTCAAGTCAGAGCGCTATTAACTGAGGTGGCTCAACAATCTGAGCCAATGCCGCCCGATTTGTTAGCAGAGCAATTGGCAGCGATCGTACGGGTTGTTAACAATATGATTTCTGCTCAAAATGATGAGCAAGAGCGAGAATCTCGACGACGAATGGGCACGACCCTCGTGATGGCGCTTCAGATTCCGCAGCGAGTTACGTTGGCGACCGGAGCCGTCACCAACAACGCTCACGAGCTTTATCTTGTCAATGTCGGAGACAGTCGCGCTTATTGGATCACCCCACACTATTGTCATCAACTCACAGTGGATGATGATGTGATCACACGAGAGATTAAACAGGGACGATCGCTCTATCGAGATGTGCTCAAACGCCCTGATGCGGGGGCATTGACTCAAGCGCTAGGAACACGAGATAGCCAATTTCTTAGCCCCAGTGTGCAGCGATTTATTTTAGAAGAAGATGGATTGCTGTTGCTGTGTTCAGATGGGTTGAGTGACAACGGTTTAGTCGAGCAATCCTGGTCAGAATATGCCACTCTGATT
>JBBRMC010000663.1:0-2662 GCA_038231055.1 Leptolyngbyales cyanobacterium | reverse complement strand
GGGAATGACAGAATTAGCCCGATTTTCGTTATAAATTACGCTACTGGCGTTCTTAATCCACGGGCGCACGTCGGCACCTAACAGAGTTTGTCTCAGAAAGCGAATTCCGGCTGCGTGCCGAGCTTCTACTGAGTGAATTTCTAGCGCTGCCGCCAGCACTGTTTTACCCGCGTCTCCAGCAGCGACCAAATTTTGCACCTGCCCCTTATAAGCCGCGACTCCTAGATCTTCGACATATTGCCCAGCCATGAGCAAGTCAGCAGGATTAGCAAAGGGGTCACGTCCCAAAATTGCGCTGTAGTTAGGATTAGCAGGAATCATGACAGAATCTGGATTGCCGCCCATTGAGGTCAACACGGCTGACAGGTCAGTGACGTGTTGCGCTTCATCGCCTCCATAAGAAACCAGGACATCTTTAGCAACTTGAGGGGCACCTCTCAAAGCTCCAGTCTCAGCCGCGACGATCGCTCTTTTATAGAAGTCAGCTTCCAACTTTTCGAGGGTCAGCGCATATTCTACAATCTGTTGAGGAGTCAGCGTGGCGTTTTGGGCATAGCTTGGAGCCGCAGGAGCCAGAAGCAAAAAGCCTGATGACAGCAACAAAATTAAAGCAGCCGTTCTCAGGGGAATGAAGAGGTTAAGAAGGGCATTGCCCACTCGATCGAGCCACTCTTTTGCAGGCTGAAGCTGAGGCAGCACCTTCTTGATCGGGGAGTGCGCCATTTGATTTAAAACGTGATTCATGGTTAATTTAATTCCTTATTAAGCGACCAAAGTTCCGTTGATTGGATTGTTTAAAACATTGAGTGAGCCAACTGCCGCCACAACTTGTTTGGGGGTATATAGCTCGTCATAGGCACGCCCTTTGAAGGGATTGAGGCTTGCCATTAAGTCAGCATCGCTAACTAGACGATCGCTATCAGGTTCGGTAGTGGGTCGCCCCAGCAGCGATCGCACTCCAGCCGCATGTCGCCCTTCGACTGAAACGATCGAGCCTGCTGCCAAAATATAGGTCGGGTTCTTTAAACTCGGACCTGCCCCGTTGTAGGCATGAACGCCCAAATCTTCAAGGGTTACAGCCGAGTTTAAAATGGTGCTGCGATCGGTCAATAGCGCGCTCAGTCCTGATTGGTTAAGGTTCAAGTCACTGGTTTTAAACAGAGCATTGCTGCCCAAAACTTCGCGTAGGAACTTGACGTGAGCCGCTTCGTGACCACCGATCGCGGTCAAATACTCGATCTCTTTCGGAGCGGTAATCTTGCCACTTTTGAGGGCGGCTGGATAAAAGGCGGCTTCTAGTTCTTCGAGCAGCAGCGCAAAGTTGAGAATGCCCAGATCGTCAGCATTAAATGTGAGCGGCTTCAGACTGCGGCTTGTCTGTGCCATGAGTGAGTTGGGAACGCTAGTGAGCAGAGTTGTGCCTAAGCCTACAAGACTCCATTTCAACAAACGGCGGCGCGAGACAGAGTATCGGTTGCCTGGAGGGGCGATCGGAAATGTCATAACGTGATTCTTTTAGATAAAAGTTGACGGATAGCAAGTTTTGACGAAGTGCAGCGATCGTAGATTTAGTCCTTGATCTTTCTCAGCGAAGGATAGGACAAAAACGTCCGTATTGCAGTCCGGGAATAGTAACTATCATCACCAAACAAATCAGTGTGTTTTCTGATACTTGTTAATGATTGCGTTCACGATAGCGCGGGTGACATGAAAGGTTTTCTACCTATATGAATAAAATTCTCTTATGAAAGATCTGCCTTTTAGACTACTAGCCAGCCGATTATGCGATTCGAGTATCTCTCTAGACAGGTTATGTTTGCTACAGGAATCCAATCTATAGTTTGAGACGTATTAAACAAGAGGCTTTTACTTTTAAGTTCAATTGATACAAACGAGTGCTCTAATAAAACAGATATCGTGAGTGATAAATTCATCTAATCAAGAATTCATCTGAATATCAAATCAATGAATAGAACTCAGATCTGATGATTTTCAGATCAGACCGATCGGATCTGGGTAGACTGGTCATAGTCCCATTCTCTGTCATCGTTGGGAAGCTTATTCTACCCGCGAAAGTTTTGAGAAACCTGTCCAGCCCACCCTGCTTAATAACTTTCTGAATGCTCCATCTTCGAGATTTGTCTTACCATCCCACCGCCAGTCCTAGCCCGATTTTGAAGGCAATCAACTTAGATATTGCTCCTCAAAAATTAGGGCTGATTGTGGGAGCCAGTGGTTCTGGAAAAAGTACGTTGTTAGAAATTTTAGCGGGATTGGCAGAACCGACCAGTGGCACGATTTTCTGGAGAGAACAAGAACTGACGTTCCTTCACTTACAGCAGTTGAGCGGGTTAGTTTTTCAGTTTCCAGAGCGACACTTTTGTGGCGGCACCATCTTAGAAGAGTTGCGGCTCGGACATCCTGAAATTAAATCAGAGCGAATTCATGAAGCCTTGGCAGAAGTGGGACTCGATCGCTTATCGCTGCAAACGTCGCCCCAGTCTTTAAGCGGTGGGCAACAGCGTCGCCTCGCTCTAGCGGTGCAGTTAATTCGTCAACCCAGCATTTTGCTGCTCGATGAGCCGACCGCAGGGTTAGACTGGTCTATGCGCCGACAGTTGGTGAGCCTGTTATCCAAGTTAAAAGCGCACTGGAACCTGCT
>JBBRMC010000662.1:0-2663 GCA_038231055.1 Leptolyngbyales cyanobacterium | reverse complement strand
GGAGATAGGAAAATATAAGCGCTTTTTTGACGTCTGAGACCCTCTTAAAGTCGCTTTTGAGGCGTAACATTGGTAGTTTCTTTGGATCCTTGGCCCCAATGGCCCTGTGATTGGCTCGGATGGTTCTAAAATTGCCGAATTTTTTAGCTTTGGCCCCTATAAGTGGCTGTTTTTGGCTCGATAGAGCCGCCGAGGGCCTTACCCTGATAGGCGCGATTGTGAATCCCAGCAATTTTTACTGACTTACCATTCAAAGCTGGCTTGTGGTGGAGCGCGTGCGGCTGCGACTTCAGGAATGTCGGGTGGCAGGCCGACATGATTTAGGATTTTTTCGATGACTTTTTTCTCCATGATGGCGGCGATGATTTTTACGTTTTTGGAGCCGCAGGCATGGCAAGATTCAACATCGATGCCGAAGACTTTTCTGAGGAGTCTGGCCCATGATTTTGATTTTTCGTTGGGCGGTGATTTTTCTGCTAAGTCGGCCCCATCGACTGACTCGCCCATTCGGGCGGCAACCAAAACCTCGGGCCTGATCTTGGCGTGCCTGGCAAAGGCTCCAGCATAGCGTATGAGATGTACCCTAGGCTTAGGTACCAACGCTGCAAGTTTTTCAATAAGCTCCAGTGGCGAAAAGACGATGTGAGTTGTTCCGTCGGTGAATTGTTTTTTGAGTTTGAGCAGCACATCTCCTGATGGTGCGAGTGTGATTCTTTCGTTTGCAAACGGTGGACGGGCGACATATTCGATCAGGCGTTTGAGTTTGTGCGATTCCACGGATTGACAGAATGTATTGGCATGAAGAGAGAACCCCTCCACTGCAAAACAGCGCGGGCCTTTGAGTTGTCCTGTAAACGGCAAGTGGATTTGCTGGCCAAGTTTTCGAACGCGCTGGCCGCGGCTGGGGCCTGTGGCGAGGCGCGATTGGATGGAGGCAGCTTGAAGTTCGTCAATCACCGCGCCATCGGTGAAGAATCCTTCTTGCTCAGATCCCACGAATTCGTTGTTGTCAGATTCAGGTTTTCGGTAGCCTTTTTTGATGAGCAGTCGCGCGATGTGGTCTTTGATCGAGTGCGTGAGTTTGTCGATGTCGTCATTGGTGGGTTGATCAAGCTCCAAGAGTTTTGTTTTGGCATCGGGATTTTTGGGCAATTCTTTTGCATCTTTTTTGTGCCAGATGCCTTCCACCACAAGAATGTGGAAGTGGATGTTGAGGTTCAAACTTGAGCCGTAACGCTGAATGAAGGTAACGGCGCCAGTTGTAAGATCGCCTAGGATTCCCAATTCGGTTTTTGCTTTTTGTTGGTAGAGACGCGTGACCTGGCGATTGACGATGGCCAGCACCATTCCCATAAGTTTGCTGTCGCGGGCCATGAGGAAGCGTAGCTCAAACGGGAAGCTGAGCACGAATTGCCTAACAGGCAGTCCACCCAAAACTTTTTCCATGAGGAATTCGGTTGCCAGTGCTTGGCGTTTACCAAGGCACGAGGGGCAGAATCCTCGGCCTCGGCAACTAAAGGCAATCAAACGCTCGGCCTTACAATCCTCACACTTTAGCCGCAGAAACCCATGAGCTAGAATTCCGCATTTCAAGTATTCATCGAACTCCTTGCTAACGTGTTTTGGGAGATAGCGCCCATCGGATTCGATATGGGCCGCAAAGGTTTTGTAGTTTTGGCGCACCATTTGGTGCAGCACCGTCAGCTCAGGACGCCTGCGTTCGTAGGCAGGACGATGATTGTGGCTACTTGCCTGCCCAAGGGCTAACTTGCTTTGGGCACCCTCTTGCATGGCAAGGACGGCACCTTGCAAACCCCAGGCCTGGGTTACCCTGCGTTCATCAATGCTCGGACTTTCGGATGTAGCACGTGGATTTTTGTCATTGGTCTAATGAACACTATTGACTTATATATTAAGTCTATATATAATCTAGACGTGCTTTACTTTGAGTGGGACGAAAACAAAAATAAAGCTAATGGTAGAAAGCACAACATTTGGTTTGAGGAAGCGGTTCAGGTATTCGACGATCCGATCGCGATTCTATACCCTGACTCACTTCATTCTGAACTTGAAGAGCGTTTCCTACTATTAGGTTCTACTTTCTCGGGCCGAGTTCTCGTCATTGTTCACTGTGAACGCTCTAAAGATTTAATACGAATAATTTCAGCAAGAAAAGCCACTCGCAAGGAGATCAAAGTATATGAAAAAAGAATATGATTTTGCCAAGATGAAGGGTTCCAAAAATCCTTACGCCTCAAAGAAGAAAGCGGTTGGAATTAACCTTAGCCATGAGGTGATTGAATATTTCAAACGAATGTCTGAAGACTCAAGCATTCCATATCAGACGCTCATCGATCTTTACCTCCTTGACTGTGTTAAGCAAAAGAAAAAGCCAAAATTTGGCTGGGCTGCGTAGCGTGAATCACTAATCTGCCATCTCATTGACGGTTTTTAAAGTTGGGGAAAACGGAACAAGAATTCGGGTCTGATCGTAAAAGCTGAGTTTTCAACACAAACGCGCATCATACAGAGGATTTTAAAGCAGTCTTTCGATGCTTTGCTCCGAAGACTTCGCTTTTGCAGCCTCAGAGGGGCAAATTCATAGATTGGATTTTATTGCTGCCAATAGACTACCGGCAAATCAAGCTGCTCAGCCGAACACG
>JBBRMC010000661.1:0-2668 GCA_038231055.1 Leptolyngbyales cyanobacterium | reverse complement strand
CCTTAGTGGTGCAGAGAAGTCCTGAAAGCCAGATGCCAAGGGGGTCTCACGGTGAGACAAGGGTGACAAAAAAGGGGATGACGTGGGATGCTCAAAGTTTCCACACAACAAGCGACCCCTGATGTCTATCCCCCAACTTCATCGTCAACTGCAAACTCAATTGAGTCAATGGATTGTTCCTCAAGACCAGCGACACCTGCAAGGGTTTTGTGAGAACGTGGCGGCGATTCTGCAAGCCCAGAGCGCTTGTTTAAGCCATTGGCTGCCCTACTTGAGTCATCGCAATTGCAAAGCACGCAGTCACATGGAGCGCTTGAGCTACTTTGTTCACAATACTCACATTGGTGCTGAGACGTTCTATGTGCCCCTACTGGAGCAGTTTCTCAGCGCTTGGACTGGGATGAACATGCTGCTGACGCTCGATACCAGTGTGCTGTGGGACCAGTATTGTTTGATAGAGGTGTGCCTGGTCTGGGGCGGACGCTCCGTGGTGCTTGCTCAGCAGGTGTTGGAACATGGCAGCGCTACCGTCGGCTTTGAGGACTACAGTGCGGTCTTAGAAACAGCGCGACAACGCTTACCGAAAGGCGCTCAGGTGACGTTTTTAGCCGACCGAGGCTTTGAACACGGGGCACTGACCCGCTGGCTGCAACAACAGCAATGGAATTGGGCAATTCGAGCCAAAGTAGACTTGAACGTGACGCTCTCAACGGGCAGAACCGCTGCGGTCGCTGACCTGTTGCCGCCGCAAGGAGAAGCGTATTTGTTCGCTCAGGTGACGATTCTCCAGGACATCAACTGTCATCTGGCGACGGCTCATCTGGCTATAGCGGGTGAAACTTGGGCAGTTCTCTCCAATCTGCCGCCTTCGTTGGCAACGTTTGAGCTTTATGGTCGACGATTTGGCGGTATCGAACCGCATTTCAAGGATTACAAATCCGCTGCCTTCGACCTGATCCGTTCGCATTTGCGGGGTGCTGCTGCCCTGAGTTGTCTTTTGATGCTGTTAGCAGCGGCGACGTTGATTGCTATTGTCATTGCGGTGGTCGTGGTCGTCGAGCAGAGACGGCGGACAATACTGGACTGGCACACTCAACGCGGCTTGAGTTTTTTACAATTGGGATTACGCGAAATTCAACGGTTATGTTATCTCAAGCTGCCGATTCCTCGATTGGCAACGTTGCCTCGCAAAAGTCCACCCGTGGCGACAGCTTCCCGCAAGAAACGAGTGCAAGTCGAGACTCGTATTGAATTTTCTCGTGTCACCGTATGCTCATCTTGAGACTCCAAAAGTTTTCCGCACCACTAAGGTGACGGGGAGACGATCGCCCCAACTCACTTTAGGGGTGCGGGTGCAGTAGGCGATCGGATCACAATCAGGAACGTAGTTAGTACGGGGAAGATAATCGTCAGGAATGATAGCTAGATCGAGGACATCATAGTGTCCTTTCTCAGTGCATACAGCACTTTGCGTAATCAAGACGTACAGTAGCAACAGTGAGCCAAGTAGTTACGAAGCTGCACAGAAGAGACTAAATACTTAACTGCAAACCTCAATAAATCTTCAACGACCTTCCTCGACTTGGGCACAAACGAGCGCACAAATGCTTTCAGTTCCCACCACAAATGCTCAATCGGATTAAATGCTGGTGAATACCCCGATAAATACACAACTTTTGCTCCGACTGCCTCAATCATTTCTTCAACTCCTGCCACTTTATGTGCGCTCACGTTATCCATGACTACCGCCGCACCTTTCCACAACTTTGGGACGAGTTTCTCCCGAATAAACGTCTTGAAATCTTCCCCGTTCATTGACTTGCCCATCATCTCTAACGTGAGGACTTTTTCTTGCGTGATTGCGCCAATAACAGTCGTTCTTTCCCCTCGATAAAACGGCTTCTTGGCATAGAGTCTCTCGCCTTTTGGACTCCTGCCATAGTCTCTCATCAACCCCAGCAATAGGCCCATCTCGTCCAGAAACACCAGGTTCTCCGGCTCAACCGCCCGGATTTGCTCCCAATACGCCAAGCGCTTCTCTTGCTGGACTTCTGTCCCCGCTTGACTCGCCCTTAAAGTTTTTTTTACGACTCAGGTTCTCGTTGTTGAGAAAGCGGCACATGGCACTTTCACTCAGCCTCACTCCCGTTTTCTCTTCACAAGACTCACAGTATTCTGCCAGCGTGTAATCAGGATGCTCTTTCACCATTGCGTGGACTGTTTCTCGATGCGCGTCCAGTTGACTCTTGCGGAATGAGGTTGCTTGCTTGGGTTCGACAGTGCCCTGTTCTCTATAGCGTTGCAACCACTGATGCACGGTCTTTTTGTTGACCATGAATCGCTCTGCCAGCTTTCTGATGGAAATGTTTCCAGCGTTGTAACAAACCACAACTCTGTTTCTTAAATCTAGGGAGTGGGTTGTCATCTGTACTACCTCTCTTCTTTGTACGCTATCGTATCGCAAAGTGCTGTAGGAGCAGTTAGGTTGATTAACCTATAACCTGGTGTGGGATAAAGAACAGCAAACCTTCCCTTTCCAATCACTTCTCCAGCATGAGATGGATAATGCTCAAATTGGAAGTTAGTAAATTCTTCTTGAGTCTCTGTAAGCCTTACAACAATTCGATAGCCACCACTACGGGTTCTCTCAATCCAAGTCCCTCTTAAT
>JBBRMC010000660.1:0-2670 GCA_038231055.1 Leptolyngbyales cyanobacterium | reverse complement strand
GACTGGTTGCGGCAGCGCATCCAGCAACTCGATGAGCAGATTGAGCAACAGATCAGCCAATGCCAAACCTGGCAAACGAAACAAGCTCGACTCAAAAGTGTGCCCGGTGTGGGCAAAGTGGTGGCAGCCACCTTCTTAGCGCTCTTACCAGAACTTGGTCAGTTGTCCAGCCAAAAGATTAGCACCTTGGTGGGAGTGGCTCCTCTCAACCGGGACAGCGGCGCAATGCAGGGCAAGCGCACTATCTTCGGAGGGCGAGCGGCAGTTCGCCAACTGTTGTACATGGCAACCTTGGTCGCGGTGCGCCACAACCCTGTGATTCAGGCGTTTTATGCTCAGTTAACAGGACGCGGCAAACCCACGAAGGTCGCGTTGGTTGCTTGTATGCACAAGTTGTTGACCATTCTCAATGCCATGATTAAGCAGGAACAAGACTGGCAACCAAAACTCCACTCCAAACCAGACTTGCCTCTTGAATCGGCATAATTATCTTGACATTCAAGATAATCGCTTCTCCCTAAGGAGAAGTAGGGCTGATTCTCTTAAAAGATAAAAACTGCTTTAACCCTGCAACCTCGTTAAACGTCAAAGTGTGAGTGACATAACAATGCGTGTTCTAAAGTTTTTCTCTATCTAACGAATCAGCCCTACCCAAGGAGAAGGGAGCTAGAGTCATGTTCCCTCGCCTTGGGGAGCGGGCTAGGGTGAGGGTGAGAAGTTTCACCCTAATAAATCCACGTTCCTTAGTAGGTTAACTTTCTATCGGTTGACTCGTGGCAACTTCTTTTGCCTTCTCTGGCTGTTCTGACACCGCGCTTGAGTGAGATGGAGCCTGAGAATCGAGTGACGTGAGAATAATAGGAGACGGCGATCGCACTGCCACCAATGCACTTTTAATGACTACTGCCGTTGGCACCGCAATGACAACGCCTAATAGACCGCCGACTCGGACACCTATCAAAATCGACAAAAACACCCACACCGGGTTCAATCCCGTCACTCTGCCGATGACCCTAGGGGCGATCAGATTTTCAACAATTTGCTGCACAATCAGCGACGCAATCAACACTTCAACTCCAACCCCAATGTCCCGTAGAGCAACGAGGAGGGTCACTAGCGCAATGCCCACCGAGCCGCCAAACGGGACAAGCGCCATCGTGCCGATCGTTAACCCAAACAGCAACCCAAACGGCACTCGCATTATGAGAAAAATGATCGTCAGCGCCGAACCCATCAACGTGGCTGAAATTAATTGACCAAAGAAGAAATTCTGAAAGCTTAGGCGTAACGTTTCCGAAAAGGGTTGGCGGATTTGGGTCGGCAACCACTCAACCAGACTTTGCCAGAGATGATCGCTATGCTGCAATAGATAAAAGGTCAGCACCAGCGTTAACAAAAAATCTAGCAGACTCGTCACCGTGAAGACGGCTAGATTAAGAACTTCTCCTGTGATGCCTTGCAAGGAACTCTTGAGGCGATCGGTAATCTGCTCTGCCAAGATATCTAAATTGACCGGAAACCCAGCACTCTCGATCTGGTCATTCAATAAAAACAACTGACGCTGCCCTGAATCAAACCATTCGGGCAATCGCAAGACTAGCTGCTGTGCTTGCTCGATCGCTAGAGGCACGAGCGTAACGCCCAATCCTAAAAAGATTGACAGCGTGAATAGAAAAACCACGATCGCGGCTCTTCCACGAGTTGCGCCATGAACTTGCATAAAGCTGACCGGATAGTTCAACAAAAAGGTCAGCAGCGACGCAGCGACTAAAATCACCAGCAGAGAGTGAAAATAATTGAAGATCGATGCGATCGCCCAAGCATTGAGTACGATTAACGGTGCCACTAAAGCGATCGTGACCACACGAGCGATCGGAGTGATTAAATTCCACCAGTTGAGCAGTTTGTCGCTTTTGCCCATGTTTCAGCCAAAAATAACAGTGACGACTCGAAAATTTCGAGCATCTCATTTATTATCTCTTGCTCGTTGCATCTAGTTCATCTTCCTTAATCCCGATTCTTCCATGAATGACCTTGATTCTCTCGAAAATCAGGATATCCATCACCTCAAGCTATTTCTATATCTGCTGCCCGTGTTTGGGTTTTTCCCAGCCTTGTGGACGCTGTATCGGCACAAGGGCAACCGGCAAGAACGATCGCTGAGTCGTTTAGTGATTAAGCTGGCGTTGGGCTGGCTCGTCGCCTATTTCTTGATGGGGGTAGGTGCAACGACCTCCGAATCGCTACAAATCCCTCTGCTATTGACGAGTAGCCTCCTGACTTCAGGCTATTTTTTGGTGAATTTATGGATGATGGTGCAATTGTGGCGACGCAGAGCGATCGATCTACCGCTATTAGGACGTGTGGGACGACTTCCATAATCTTGTTATTTCCTGCCCCAACTTTTCTGAATGCATTACCCAGTAAGCGCGATGTGCGACTTTCTTGAAACACCCGCAACTGCCCTCACCCTAGCCCTCTCCCCGCAGGAGAGGGAACAAGATTCTAGCCCTTGGGAAGAAGGATTAGGCGAGGGCTTCGCCCCACTTCGTGAGGCTACCGTGTACACACAAGTCCTCGTCGCTTCGTTTGAGTCGGCTTATGCCCCCTAAATCCCCCAAAATTGGGGGACTTTGAACAAGATAAATGGCTTGACCTCTAAAACCTCGT
>JBBRMC010000659.1:0-2684 GCA_038231055.1 Leptolyngbyales cyanobacterium | reverse complement strand
GATTGTTGATGACTCACTAGAAGAACTTCCGTCTCTGCCGCCGTGTGATCTTTATAGTGACGAACCGCCGATGGAAACTGATTTGCACCTTAGACAAATGATGTTGCTGATCAGTTGTTTAAATTGGTTATGGCGCGATCGTCAAGACTTCTTTGCAGCAGGCAATTTGACGGTTTACTACAGCCAAAAGCGCATTAAAACCCGAGACTTTCGCGGACCTGATTTCTTTGTTGTTCAAGGCGTTGAGCAACGCCCTCGCAAAAGCTGGACGATTTGGGAAGAAGATGGCAAATATCCTGATTTAATTGTTGAAATTTTGTCAGAATCAACCGCAGAGGTCGATCGCACAACCAAAAAGACGCTCTATCAAGACACATTCCGCACCCCTGAATATTTCTGGTTTGATCCAGAAACGCTTGAGTTTGAGGGGTTTTCGTTGAATCGAGGGCACTATCAGCCAATTCAACCCAGTCAACAAGGTCTGTTGTGGAGTGAGCAACTACAACTATTTTTAGGTGTTCACGAGAACAAACTGCGGTTCTTTCACTCACATGGTCAATTAGTAGCGACTCCAGAAGAATCAGCGTTAGCTGCACAACAGCAGCAACAGGTTGCAGAAGAGCGAGCAGGATTAGCAGAAGAACGAGCAGGACTAGCAGAAGAACGGGCAGGACTAGCAGAAGAGCGGGCAGAACGATTAGCTGCAAGACTGCGATCGCTCAACATCGATCCGAATACTGTGTGAATCAAATATGTCATTCAATTCCCGCCCTTAAGTCTTCTAAAATGAGGGTGGGAATACACGCATAGTCACACTTAAAATGGCAACCTACACCGTTGAAATTTTGCATCAGGGACAAACTCACAAGATTGAAGTCTCTGATGCTCAAACAGTTCTTGAAGCTGCAAATAAATTAGGCTTAGATTTGCCCAGTTCTTGTACGGCTGGGGTATGCACTACCTGCGCCGCTCAGATTTTAGAAGGAACTGTTGATCAGACCGATGGCATGGGCGTAAGTCAAGAATTGCAGGATCAAGGATATGCTTTGCTTTGCGTCGCATTTCCTCGATCGGATCTCAAAATCGTAACTGAGAAAGAAGAAACCGTTTATCACTTACAATTTGGACAACATCAAAATAAATAGCTCAATCACGCTAAGAGTGTTGATTTGTGAATTCATTCGATAATCATGAATACCTACTTTATTAGTGTAGAAGTTGATTTACAAACAACACCATCTGAAATGCAAGCAGCAATCAAAGCTGAATTGCGAAACTATGGTGAACCTCTACGTTGGGCGATTACTAGCGTGAACGCTGACACTCAAAAAGTGCAACTTGAAGCGATCGTGACGACCCCATGACTAAACGCCTCTACACTGCTGTTCTAATCGTGCCCACCGGAATCGGAGCCACGATCGGAGGGTATGCAGGCGATGCGCTGCCAGTGGCGCGAATGATTGCCCAAGTTTGCGATCGCCTGATCACTCACCCGAATGTTCTTAACGGTGCCCAACTTTATTGGAATTTGCCCAATGCCTTATACGTTGAGGGTTACGGACTTGATCAAGTAGCGGCTGGCAATTGGGGATTGCGTCCCGTTCATCAAAACCGAATTGGATTGATTCTCGATCGTGCCATTGAATCCGATTTGCGACTGCGGCAGTTACAAGCGGCGGATGCGGCACGAGCCACACTCGGACTGAATCTGACCGAGTATGTCGTCACTGATCAGCCGCTAAATGTCCAGTTAAACACTGCAAAATCAGGAGCGACTTGGGGCACGATCGAGAACCCTGATAGTTTGCTAAGAGCCGCAGATAAATTGATTCACCAAGCCGGAGCCACCGCGATCGCCGTTGTGGCAAGGTTTCCAGATGATTGTGGCAGTGAGGCTTTGTCTGATTATCGTCATGGTCAAGGCGTTGATCCGTTGGCAGGTGCCGAAGCGGTGATTAGTCATCTGATTGTGCGAACCTTTCAGATTCCTTGCGCTCATGCGCCTGCCTTGTTGCCGTTGCCCTTAGACGCTGAACTGTCTCCCCGATCGGCAGCCGAAGAATTAGGATTTACGTTTCTTCCCTGTGTTTTAGTGGGGTTAAGCCGCGCTCCTCAATTCATTAGCCACACGATTCTTTCCAGCATTCACTCTAGCGATGTATGGGCTGATCAAATCGATGCGATCGTGATTCCAGCTACCGCTTGTGGCGGAAGTGCAGTAATGAGTCTCAGCCAATCTTCCACTAAAATTATTGCTGTCAAGGAAAACGACACAAAAATGCGAGTCCCTCCAGAATCTCTGGGGATCAATGCCATCTCGGTAAATTCTTATCTAGAAGCGTTGGGGATTTTGGTATGCGATCGGGCTGGAATTGATTACAAGGCAATAAATCCGACGATTGCCCCTCTACGCTGTCTGGAAACTGAGTCGGTCAGCCTTTTAACAGCGCAGTAAAATAGTGGTTTCTGTAGCGCGTTCATGGCTAAACACGATATAGGAATGAGTGCCAGTCCGCCTGAAAGATGGCTCGACTGACGCAGAAGCCGCAAATTTTCTTGACCAATGGCATTCAAGTAAGCTCCATCGTCAGGCGAACTACCAAAGCTCTGATCGAGAATTTCACCCAATCGCTGAACATCTTCGGGAGTTGAAGGACTGCCGTAGTCGAATGAGTGTTTCATTG
>JBBRMC010000658.1:0-2685 GCA_038231055.1 Leptolyngbyales cyanobacterium | reverse complement strand
TAAGCAACACCAACTTTAGTTGGTAGTGCGGTTAACCTTACGACTATTTTTCGCGTGTCTGTTCCAACGAGTTTGTTCTACGGAACTGGCGTGGATGTAGTGTTCCCAACGGGTAACATTTCTATCCAGTTCTCGTGGAACTATTGTTTAGACTGATCTCGTCTATCTAACCTCCCTGATTCGGGTAATTAGGCTGAAATTTGTCTAGCTAACCCTCCAAATTGGGGGATTAGGCTGAAAACGTTCTGGCTAACTCCTCAACCTTGGGACCATAGCAGACAAAGTTCTGTGTAACACCCTGAAATTGGGGAATTAGGCAGAATTACGCTTGCACCGACATACTATCTCTGAGCTAAAGAAATAATCCCATCGCTTCAAGAAATCTTCATATCTGGCACGGAGTGCTACCTTGTAATATTTGACATACTACTATTCAATCCATCCGTAGTTTTCTTTTAGAACCCTGACAAGAACTGCATGACCAAGTTCGCGATGCCATTCGGCTGAAACACTATTTCCATTGAACAGAACAGATTTCTGCTTCCTTGCGAGTTAACTCGCGGCGGATGGAAAGTTTGCAGTCCGTTGAATGGGTGAAAACAAATTGCCCCCATTAAAATTCAGCATTCCAAAAAGCAAAAAACTCCTGTAGAATACATCGCAGTGATGGAGTTATGCCCCGGAAATCTGATCGCCAAATCAGACTCCGAGGACTTCCATCCCTAGTTAAACCAACTAACTCAGGAGGCGTTCATGATTGTACACCGTCAGCTTTGCTATGGGATCTTGAAAGGCTGGAATCAAGATCCTGCATACATTCTTTACCTACAGGGAATATCTGAGAACTCACTGTTTTTGTCCTCTTTGAATTAATCGAGAGGACAAAACAACATGGGAGTTAGGACGATCGGACCTAGCTCGATTTCGTTCACTATTGAGTTGCGATGCTCAACAGAACGACGTTATCGAGTCAGTGTCACATTAGATTTGCAAGAGCGTTATATCTTTATGTCGTCTAGCATTATCCCAAACATTAGTAATGCCGTTGA
This sequence comes from Leptolyngbyales cyanobacterium, assembly GCA_038231055.1. Lineage (GTDB taxonomy): Bacteria > Cyanobacteriota > Cyanobacteriia > Leptolyngbyales > Leptolyngbyaceae > Phormidesmis_A. The sequence goes on along the minus strand of JBBRMC010000658.1, from coordinate 1,636 downwards.
GGACTTTGTTTCACAACTGAGTGAGATTGCGTCCAATCAACTCGCATTCCTTAAATGGGATGGCACGAGTGATTTAACGACGGAGTATCAGATTGTTCGAGTGTTGCCGGGATATCAAGTTGAACGGTCTTTAATGAAGTTCAATATTGTCCTGGGTAATGGTTCACTGATTCAAATAGAGGAGTTGCACGACAAAATAATCATTCAACTCTAGGACGTTAGGGAGTCGCTGATCAACTGGGTGAAGTTCCTGACCTAGCTGGCTCACACGGCTCCCTAATATCAACCAGAAAGGTCGATCGCTACTTAGAAATGAAATGTACCCAGACTTTTTGGGCACGATCGAGCCTAAAGGGGATGACGATCGACGAATAAAAAATGTAGACTAACAGAACACACGTTCTACTCAAGGAAGGAGTTCGTCATGCAAACCATCTCCGAAACTGCCCAACTTCTCACCGCTCTTGCCCAGCAAAATCAACTCTTGAGTCAAATTCTCGACCAACTCAAGCAGCCCAAACTCGGTCTCTTCGAGACCCCCAGCACTTTCTGGATTTACGCCAACCGCTCTAATAATTGCCCCTGGTACACCATTCGAGACGGAGAAGTGTCACCCGTTCAGCAGTCTGCGCTCACAGGCTATCTCGAAGAACTCAAGTTTGAAAAAGTTGAGCGACGCGGCAAAGAAGTGATCAAACTTCAGGCATTCATCAGAGGCGATCGTCCCTATTGCGTCGAGTCGGGCTATGATTCTCACTTTTCAAAAGGGTTGTTGTCATCAGTTGCGATGCTGACCCCTCAACAGCTTCGGATGCCCATCACGATCGCGCCCCAACCCGGCAGTGACGAAAGCGTCTTGTTTTGTCGAATGTTTGTCGGGTCAGAGTTAGTCAGAAGCAGCTACGACGAACAAACTGACTGGAGAGCGATTAGCCAATCGGCATTAAGCAACGTCAAGGCAGCAAAAAGCTAATTAGTATCCCTTAACCAAGATTCCAGACTTAGAAATTCTCTAGCCTGTTATTATGCCTGTGCGGAGAATGGAGTTCTAGAATGACTGATTTTGCTCAAATAATTCACAGCCTGCAGGGTCTAGTGGTGTCGTGTCAGGCTCCAGCAGACTCACCTTTGCACGAGCCAGCCGTGATCGCTGCAATGGCGCAAGCTGCCGTCAATCAAGGAGCCGCCGGAGTCAGAATCGATACGCCAACCCATGTGAGAGCCGTTAGCGCGCGCCTCGACAAACCCATCATTGGGCTATGGAAGCAGCAAATTCCAGGATGTGAGATCTATATCACGCCTCAGTTTCACCATGCGACGAAGATCGCTCAAGCGGGTGCTGACATTATCGCGATCGATGCCACGTTACGCAATCGTCCCGATAAGTCAACGGTTGCTGATCTGATTGCCCAAATTCATACTGATTTAAACAAGCCTGTGATGGCAGATGTCGATTCGTTGGAGGCAGCGATCGCGGCAGTTGAGGCAGGAGCCAATTGTGTTGGAACGACGCTCTATGGCTACACGGCTGAGACACAACACCTCTCACCACCCGGATTTGACCTGCTGACTCAGATGGTGAAAACGCTAACCATTCCGGTGATCTGTGAAGGAGGAATTGCGTCTCCCGATATGG
>JBBRMC010000657.1:0-2692 GCA_038231055.1 Leptolyngbyales cyanobacterium | reverse complement strand
TGAATATCGGCGGGCGTAATAGCCGCAATGGCATCGACTTGCTTAAACAAATTGCGCCAGCTTCCGGTTTTGATCTCATATTCCAACAGCGATTCTGCCATGCCAGAATTTGAGTCCAGTGATCGCAGCAATCCGGCGCGCGCTTGAGTTTTGACGCGATCGAGCTCTTGAGCAGAAACCGGCTCAGCTTTGAGACGTTCGATCTGCGATCGCAATTCCGTTGAGACATCATCTACCGATTTGCCAGGAGCCGTCAGCGCATAAAACATGATTAACGTCGGATATTTGTCGCCTGGAAATCCATTAAAGCCTTGAGCAGTTAAGGCGACTCGCTTCTCTTCGACGAGGGATTTGTAGAGACGAGACGTTCTGCCATCGCTGAGAAGGCTGGCGATCGCTTCATAAACCACACTGTCAGGATGGCTCAAGTTAGGGCGGTGATAGCCTTCGAGATACCACGGTTGAGAATTTAACTTGAGGGTGACTTCTCGCGTCTGAGTTTGGGGCGGCTCGATCGCAGTAACTTCGGGCGGTTTAGCTTTGGCTTTATACCGTCCAAAATAGACTTGAGCGAGTCTCTTCACCTCAGCCGGATTGACATCGCCAACGACTGCGATCGTCAAATTATTGGGTGTGTAGTGGGTGTCAAAAAATTGCTGCACATCGGGTCGAGTCAGATTGCGGATATCTTGGTCAAATCCAATCACCGGACGACGATAAGGATGCACTTGAAACGCAGCATTTAAGAAAACCTCGATCATTTGCCCGATCGGAGAGTTTTCGGTTCGCAGTCGTCGCTCTTCTAAAATGACTGCCTTCTCTTTATAAAACTCTCGAAACACTGGGTCTAAAAATCTCTCTGACTCTAGCGACATCCAGAGTTCTAGTTTGTTAGCTGGGAAGCTGTAGAAATATCGAGTCGCCTCACTGGATGTATTTGCGTTTAGCCCTACCCCTCCAGCTTGTTCAACAATTCGCCCAAATTCATTCTGCTTGACAAACTTTCCGGCGGCGGCTTCTGTCTGATTAAACTCTTGCTGCAACTGAGTGCGAATCGCCTGATTGCTCGTCACCTGAATTTTTTCTGCCAGTTGATCTAAGCGATCGAGCAGTGGCTTTTCAGCTTGATAATTGTCTGTCCCAATGCGAGTTGTGCCTTTAAATGCAAGATGCTCCAAAAAGTGGGCAACTCCTGTTTTTTTGTCAGGTTCGTTTGCTCCGCCCACATTGGCATAGGTGAGAAACGACACCACCGGAGCTTCGTGCCGCTCTAGAACAATAAACTTTAAGCCGTTGTCGAGTTTAAATTCGGTGACCCGATCGATCACCCGATTCAAATAAGGCTGAATTGACTGGACAGGCGCTGCCTCTGGAGCTTGAGTTCGAGCGAGTGCGACTTGAGGAACCACGCCCCAACTGAGGATAACCACCCACAATATAGCTAAAAATCGATACATTTCTTGCATAGCTCACTGCTCTAACTGACCCATCAAAGCACTTATTCAGCACTCTTTTTAGGATAGTGAGTTTTAGCAAGCTTTTGACGATCGGACTAATCTCGACGAAAGCTGCTGTAACGGTAAAAAATATAGGTATCAAATAAAGCGCCGACTACGCTACAAGCACCGCCAATCACGAATGAGCCTTCTAGCGCTTTGCCGCTTCCAAACGTCTGCAAAAACGACAGAATCAACCCCGTTGACCGTTGACTAAACCCATCAAGCCCTGGGATCATACCCATCAATATCAGCCCTACGATCGCGCTACCCACAAACAAAAGAGGCGTGAGAAAGCTAACCAAGCTGGTTAAGAACAACGAACGCAGATAAACAGGTGGCAGGTTCATATCCATTGCAAACTCTAGGTACACATAGAACGTTTATATCGTCTTATAAAATCTTTCCCTAGCATAAGAGTGATCATTGTGATCACTCCTAATCTGTGAGAAATCTTAAATGTTTATAAAGAAACTCAACCTTCATCTGAGTAGTGTCTCATCAATTTCAGAGCCAAGATGTAATCTGCTTTACGAGTTGTCTCTGCTTTATGGAGGAGATTCCCTGAGTAGCCGACCCAGCTAGGCTGTATCTCTAGAACGATGAAGTGCAGATTTCATCTTCGTAAGATCGTTCAGATACCAGCAATATGAGGAAACTATTCTATGCAAGTTCTTACCCACCCAGAGGCAAACAATGACCCTAGAGATCCCCGCAACAAGGAGGTTGTCTTCCCAGCCTACGATATTCAAAATGGCAACTTAGCGACTCCGATCAATTCTTCACCCTTGGTCAAAGCCTATATTAATAGTCTTCCTGCTTATCGATCGGGGCTGACTCCGCTTCGTCGCGGGTTAGAAGTGGGCATGGCTCACGGCTACTGGATTATTGGACCCTTTGCCAAACTAGGTCCGTTAAGAGACACCGATATTGCTAACTTGGCAGGGCTGTTGTCTACGATCGGGCTGATTATTATCTCAACCCTTGCTATCTCTCTCTACGCTGGTAGCAACCCGCCTATGCCGACAACGACGATCACGACTCCCAATCCTCCAGACGCATTTAAGTCAGAGCATGGTTGGAATGAGTATGCAGGCGGATTTTTGATTGGTGGCGTAGGCGGTGCGGCATTGGCTTATTTCTTGTTAACCAACATTTCACTGTTTAAGAACTTCGTGACTGGATTGTAATATTAC
>JBBRMC010000656.1:0-2696 GCA_038231055.1 Leptolyngbyales cyanobacterium | reverse complement strand
TTTAAAGTCGGCGATCGAGGTGACTCCATCTCGTTTTGAGAGTTTTGCCCCTGCCGAGTTGAGAATTAGCGGCGTGTGTCCAAACTCTGGAACCTTGGCTCCGAGCGCTTCATAAAGCAAAATTTGCTTGGGGGTATTGCCGATATGATCTTCTCCCCGAATCACCTGAGTAATGCCCATGTCAATGTCGTCCACGACGACGACAAAGTTATAGAGCGGCTGACCGATATCATCGCCCTCAGACGCACGGGCAATCACCATATCGCCGCCTAAATCGCGACCTTTCCAGGAAACCGTTCCGCGCACCAGGTCATTCCACAGGATTTCTCGATCGTTCTCGATTTTGAATCGGATCACAGGTTTGCGCCCCTCAGCCGCAAAAGCAGCTTGCTGATCGGGGGTCAAATTGCGGTGGCGATTGTCATAGCGAGGAGCCTCATTTTTGGCTTTCTGTGCGTCTCGCATCGCATCGAGTTCTTCGGGGGTCTCATAGCTTCGATAAGCCAAACCGCGATCGAGCAATCCTTGGATTGACTGGCGATATAACTCCATTCGCTTTGACTGAAAAAATGGACCTTCATCCCACGTCAGCCCCAGCCACGTCAGCCCTTCTAGAATGTTGTCTGTAAACTCAGGGCGCGATCGCTCCAGATCTGTATCTTCAACCCGTAAAAAAAACTGCCCCTGATTGTGACGAGCAAACAGCCAATTGAATACCGCGGTTCTTGCCGTACCAATGTGTAGGTTTCCGGTTGGGCTAGGAGCAATGCGAACGCGAACTGTCATAAGAGTTGAGGGATGAGGGATGCAAAAAGAAAAAGGATGAAGCTCAAACGATGTCGAATGAATCTAGTTCATCCTTCATCCCTCATTCTTCATCCTTTCTCTTAACGGGACTGACGGGGCTCGAACCCGCAACTTCCGCCGTGACAGGGCGGTGCTCTAACCAATTGAACTACAGTCCCTCGTTGCCGAGGACGCTCTGTTTATTAGCGCAGTCTCTATTGTGCCGATCGGGTGGGGTTTTGTCAAACAAATTGTTCTAAAACTTCTTTGAGCGATGACGATCGGCACTCATCAATTAACCTTAATGAATGCTGTGATAGTCAGCATCCATCCAGCAGCGAGGCAGCGTTTCGCCAGAGGGAAATAATAGGGTGTCTTTGCTGATTGGGGCTGGATCTTGCTCTTCTTGCCCCGATTGAATGCGACCATGAATCTCGGTTTGAACTGGATTAAAGAGTTCTTCTAAGTCTAAGATTTCAACTAAGTTTCCAGTTTGTTTTTCTTGTAAAAGCATTCCAGCTCTCCAATAACAGAATATTTGATGACGTTCTCAAGATGCGATGTTTAGTCATTTTTTCTCATCTATCGTAGGGACGGTTAGAGCAAAGAGATGGGGGGATAATGGCGATCAGCAGCCAGGAATAAATGCCCTATGAGAACGATCGCTGAAATCAATGACAAAATCGTGCGCAAACAGGCGATCGTCCAGACCGTAGAAGAAGTAAAAGCCCGCGTTACAGAGGTCGGAGTCACTCAGGCAGCAAAAGAAGTCGATGTGGTCACCACAGGCACCTTCGAGCCAATGGAGTCATCGGGCGCGATTCTCAATCTGGGACAGACCGATCCGCCAATCAAAATTCGGCAATGCTGGATCGATGGAGTCTCTGCCTATGCGGGATTTGGAGCCGTTGATCTCTATCTAGGAGCCTCACAGATGGTTGAGTATTCCAGCATGGGTGAGGCGGCAGATGGGGACGAATCACGCAACCCTATTCGCGGTGGTGGGCACGTCATTGAAGATTTGATTGCGGGTAAATCGGTGCATCTGAGAGCGATCGGGCAGGTGACAGATTGCTATCCTCGTGCGTCCTTTGAAACGACGATTTCTCGCGATCGCATTAATCAGTTTTATCTGTTTAATCCACGCAATCTCTATCAAAATTTCATTGTCGGGGTGAATGGCGGCGATCGTCCTTTGTTCACCTATTTGGGTCCTCTTCAGCCCCAATTAGGCAATGCCGTTTACTCTAACCCTGGTGCTATTTCTCCCTTGTTAAACGATCCCGATCTACAGCTAATCGGCATCGGGACGCGGGTTTTTTTGGGCGGCGCGATCGGATACGTCACCTGGGAAGGAACGCAGCATTTCCCGCTGCAAAAGCGACTACCCAACCGGACTCCGATCGGACCTGCGGCAACCCTGGCGCTGATTGGCGACGCAAAACAAATGGATGCCCGCTGGGTGAGAGGCTGCTATCTCAAAGGCTATGGACCTTCTTTGATGCTGGGCGTTGGCATTCCGCTCCCGGTTCTGACTGAGGAGGTCATCGCGCACTGTGCCGTGCAGGATAAAGATTTAGTAGCTCCGGTCGTCGATTTTTCGATTCCTCGTCGGGTTCGTCCGACGTTTGGGCTGGTCAGCTATGCCCAACTTAAGTCAGGTAGACTGGCGATCGACGGCAAATCGGTTCGGGTTGCGCCGCTTGCCAGTCTTTATCTATCTCGCCAAGTCGCCCTAGAGCTAAAGCAGTGGATCGAAGCGGGGACGTTTATGCTGAGTGAAGCCGTCGCGCCGATTCCCAACGATCGGGCGTTTATTCCGCAAGATTTGCGAGGTAGTTGATGTTTGCCAACGTTCGCGATACCACTCTTTACTTCGATGTGGAAGGATCGGGACTCGTGCCCGATCG
>JBBRMC010000655.1:0-2696 GCA_038231055.1 Leptolyngbyales cyanobacterium | reverse complement strand
TGGTTTGACTGCGTAGCGATAGATTAACCGTTGCGCGGCACTCGCTAGCATGACACCCGGTAAGTCGTTATTGCGAAACACAGCAGGCTGCTCGTAGACTCCAGTTGCAGAAATCACTGCTTTGGCTCGCATTTTGATTAAGCGATCGCGATCTAATAATGGAACCCAGTGATCAGCGTAATAGCCTGAGGCTTGCGTTTGCGTATAGAGACGAATTCTCGAATGGTTATCAACAGCGTTTAATAAGTCGTTTGTTCTCTCAGCTCGAATCGTTTCATTTCCTATTTGGTAGTGACCCGCTCCTCCCGCTCTTGCATTCTCATCAACAATCACAACGTCTGCACCTAAATCTGCTGCTGCGAGTGCTGCCGAGAGTCCTGACACGCCTGCTCCGACGACTAGAAGATCACAAAAATCATAGCGTTTGGCAGTCCGAATGTGGGGCGTTGAGAAGTCTATTTGTCCCAACCCGGTCATGGTGCGAATCAAGCGTTCCCAGAAGGGAAAGAGACGTTTGTTGTTAAACGCTTTGTAGTAAAAACCAACCGGGAGAAATGGTGAGAGAAACTCGATCGCACTGGCACGATCGCCCATGACTCCGCCAACGGTATTAACGGCTGAAAGCACCATTTTGTCTTCTAGCGGCGTGACATCTGCCCGGATATTTAATATCTGCCCGGACTGCATGAGAGAATTCACGTCATGATTGGCAAAACTTAGAACTCCGCGAGGACGGTGATATTTAAAGCTGCGTCCTAAAATTTGTTGACCCGATGCCCAGAGCGCACTGGCGATCGTATCCCCCACATATCCCGTAAAGCGCGTTCCTTCAAAGGTGAACTCGATCGGACGACTGCGATCAATCCACTCTCCTGCAAGGGGAGGAAGTCTGCGTTGATTCATGCGACTTCACCCCATAGATAGGTGCGTAAAATTGTATCGCTTTGCGTGTTGCGTTCTGCAATAAACCAAGTATTACTCGGCGTATGACACCACCATTCTTGTTTGATTCCCGCTGCGCCGTTGCGATGAAACACAAATTTGCCCCAGGCTTGATCGTCTGTGGCAGTTGGATCAGGCATAGGACGGACTTCTCCTCCATACACAAATTCTGAAATCGATCGCGTTCCATTCACCGGACAAGTCATAAGTTTCATGGTTAATGCCCTACTGACGCTGCGCCTTTTTCGCCGACTAATTCATAGTTCTCAAATCGAGACAGCGAAAAATCTTGAATGAGATCATGATTGCGATCGTGCGCCACCGTGTACGCCATTGTTTTGCCACACACAGGAGTCGCTTTAAACCCCCAAGTGCCCCAACCCGAATCAAGGTAGAACCCCTCGATCGCAGTTTTGCCCATAATCGGTGCAAAATCGGGAGTCATATCTGCCATGCCTGCCCATTGGCGCACCACTTTGACGTGAGACAGAAACGGAAATAGCTCTAGCATATGGGCAGCAAGTCCTTCGGCAAAATCGAGCGTCGATCGCGTAGAGTGCAATTCGTAGGGGTCCAAGGAGGCACCCATGACCAATTCTCCCCGTGCTGTTTGGCTAACGTAAACGTGCAGACTTCCAGAGACAATGATGGGGTCGAGCCACGGTTTCATCGGTTCGCTGACCATCGCTTGCAGGGGGTGAATATAGATCGGCGATCGTAACCCCACCATGTCTAGAATTCGCGGTGTAGATCCGGCAACCGCACACAAGACGCGAGGTGTTGAAATGATGCCGTGAGAAGTCTCGACTCCGGTGACGCGATCGGACTCAATTTGAATGCCTAATACTTCGGTTTGCTGATGAATCTCGACTCCACGCAAATCAGCGCCGCGACCATAGCCCCACGCCACTGCATCGTGACGGGCAATGCTGCCAGGAGCGTGATAAAGTGCTCCCAAAATGGGAGCATGACCTCCACAAGCCATATCCATCATTGGACAGGCTTTTTGAACTTCTGAGGGATCAACGAGTTCGCTATCGATGCCAAAATGTTTGTTGACTTCTGCTCGCCATCGCATGGTTCTGAGCGATGAGTCAGTGTGTGCTAGCGTGAAGTGTCCGCGATTGGCGTAGAACAGGTTTAGATCGAAGTCTTGGGATAAATCTTGCCATAGCCGCACAGATTCATCATAGAATTTAATGCCTTCTGGAGTGAGATAGTTCGATCGAATAATCGTAGTGTTGCGTCCAGTGTTACCACCGCCGATGTAGCCTTTTTCTAGCACAGCGATATTTTTCATATCATAATCGCGTGCCAAATAATAAGCGGTTGCCAATCCATGCCCACCGCCACCGATGATCACTGCGTCATAGCTTGACTTTAGGCGATCGGGCTGGCGAAACATTCGCGGTTCGGGATAGTTTTTCGATAGAGCGAATTTTAAGAGGCGGAACGGCATGACAACTCCTGTCAGTTCTCATCAGAAAACTTAAGTAAACATCATGGATCGAAGTTTCATAGGTGTCAACAAAGTTTCTTGCTATGATTCAAATTAGGCGATGACGATCAAGAGAAATCACCATGACAGAAGCCCCTGCAAAAAGTACAGAAGTCTCTTCTAGCAATTCTTTAGAGCGATATTTAGGCAACGCCGTTCGAGATCTGCGGCAAAAGCATGGGTTAACGATCGCGGAGGTCGCAGAGCAGGTAAGCATCTCTCGCAGTATGTTGTCAAAAATCGAAAATGCTCAAAC
>JBBRMC010000654.1:0-2707 GCA_038231055.1 Leptolyngbyales cyanobacterium | reverse complement strand
GGTGCTGGCGTGATCTCCAGGTTTAAAGACATCACAGAACGACTTGCAGAGCATCGCCCCGATCGGAATGCCACCCCCTAATCCTTTAGCTGAGGTAAAGACATCCGGTTCAATGTCCAGATTTTCATAGCCCCAAAGATGACCCGTCCGACCCATACCGACCTGCACTTCGTCCATCATCAGAAGAATTCCGGTTTGATCGCAAATCTCTCGCACCCGCTTAAAGTAGGCGCGATCACCCGGACGTACACCACCCTCTCCTTGCAGCCCTTCTAGTAAAATGGCGGCGACTTGACGCTGATCGCGATCGAGGTCAGCGATCGTCGCTTCTAACGCCTCAATGTCGTTATAGGGGACGTAGTGAAAGCCAGACACCAACGGTGCAAATCCCTGGTGATATTTTGCCTGTCCGGTGGCGGTGACAGTAGCAAGGGTGCGTCCGTGAAAACTCGCATGAGCCGTCAAGATGATCGGATTCTCAATGTTAAGAACCGTATGGGCATATTTTCGGGCTAGTTTGATTGCACCTTCGTTTGCCTCTGCGCCAGAGTTGCAGAAAAAGGCACGATCGGCACAGGAATGCTCAACGAGCCACTTCGCCAGGTCGCCCTGTTGAGGAATGTAGTAGAGATTAGAGACGTGATGGAGAGTCTGAATTTGCTGAGTGACCGCCTCCACCATTGCGGGATGGGCATGACCCAACGTACAGGTAGCGATTCCGGCAACAAAATCCAAATATTCGCGCCCCTGATCATCCCAGACTCGACAGCCCGACCCACGTTCTAGCGTCAGAGGAAAACGCCCATAGGTGGTCATCACGTAGTCATCAAACTCAGCCGTGTTAAAGGGAGTGGCGAGTGACGCGACCGTAGAGGGGCTGACGAGGGTTTCTGGACTCACTGATTTAATCCTTAAACGCAGGGTGGAATCGGGTCAAAACGAGGAGAGACTGGTCGTGGCTCAGTCTCATTACCTATGCAGAGCCTTTGCTCAGTTTAGTAGAAGAAATGGGCGATCGGGAGAGCATTGTGGGGAATCGATGACCTTTAGAGGGAAAAGATGAGAGGTGAATTAGGGAGCTAACCCTGTAGGCTGCTTTACAGGGAGCTTGAATGGTTATCAGGTTGCGAGGTTGAGCAGTAATGATGCGAGTGTTTGCACTAGTGAGCGGGGATCAAGGGCAGTTTGCAGAACTGGTAACAGTTCTGATTATTTTGCTGCTGGTGGCGACGATCGTCGCACTGTTATCGAGGCGACTGCGGGTGCCTTATGTTTCAGGGTTGGTTTTGGCAGGGTTGGCGATCGCTGAACTGTTGCCGCGTCGCATCGGGTTAGATTCTTCGCTGATCATTAATTTGTTTCTACCGATCCTATTATTTGAAGCTTCGATTAACACAGATATCAGTCGATTACGGAGTACGCTCAAACCAATTCTGCTGTTGGCAGGTCCTGGAGTCGTAATCTCCTGCGGCGTAACGGCGATCGGGCTGAAGTTTGGGCTGAGTCTCGATTGGGTGCCAGCTTTATTAGTCGGCGTGATTTTGGCGATCACAGATACGGTTTCGGTGATTGCGGTGTTTAAAGAAGTGTCGGTGCCGTCTCGACTGATTACGATCGTAGAAGGAGAAAGCCTTTTTAATGACGGAATCGCGCTGGTTCTATTCAGCCTGGTTCTGAAGTTTTACCGCACGGGATCGGTCACGGTGGGCGGTGGCTTGAAGGAACTCTTGATCGTGATTGTCGGTGGTCTGTTAGTTGGGTTGGTGCTGGGATATCTAGGGATCGGACTGTATGTGCGATCGGAAGACGATCCCCTTAGCAGTATTTTACTAACGGTCGCGATCGCCCTGAGTGCCTTTCAGATCGGTCAATTTTTGGGTGTTTCAGGAGTCGTTGCCGTTGTCATTGCAGGCTTAGTCATTGGGAATCTAGAACTCTCTCGCAGTGTCTCTGCATCAAGCCGCATCACCGTCTTGAGCTTTTGGGAGTATGCAGGCTTTGGCGTAAACACGTTTATTTTCCTGCTAATTGGATTAGAAATTAATCTGCCGACCTTGGGCAAGACGTTGCCTGCCGTGATTTTGGCAGTCCTTGCCTATCAAACGGGACGATTTCTCTCGGTTTATCCGCTATTAGCGCTTGTGGGCAAGTTCGATCGCTCAATTCCTTTCCGGTGGCAGCACGTTCTCTTTCTCGGCAACATTAAGGGATCGCTGTCGATGGCGCTAGCGTTGAGTTTGCCTGCGAGTCTGGCAGGGCGGGAAGAATTGATTGCACTGGTGTTTGGAACGGTGCTGATCTCATTGGTGGGTCAGGGAGTCAGTCTACCGTGGCTAGTCAGACGGTTAAAACTGTCTCACACCTCCGAGTCACAGCAGTGGATTGAGGGATTGCAGTCACAACTGATGACCGCAAAAGCGGCGCAGGACGAACTCGATACCTTGCTCAAAGGCGGCGTTTTGCCCAAATCGATCTATGAGGAGATGCGATCGAGCTATCAAATTCGGGTGGCGGCGGCAGAGCGATCGCTGCGAGACTTTTATAATCGTCGCTCAAATAAGCAAACCAGCATTAACCATTCAAACTTTGAAGCCGTGCGTCGGCGATTGCTGCTAGCCGAAAAGAACGCCCTCAATGATGCTCTCCGCAAACGCATTCTGTCAGATGAAGTGGTGCGATCGCGGCTAAAAGCGATCGACGAGCAGCT
>JBBRMC010000653.1:0-2712 GCA_038231055.1 Leptolyngbyales cyanobacterium | reverse complement strand
GTTCTCGATCAAATAGGCTTCGTCTACGGCAAAGTTAAACTGTCCAGTGGAACCAACGCTGCCACCACCCATCTTCTTGCAATAGATGCCCTTCTCTATCGACGCAAACAGTTCATCAACCGAATGATTACCCGGTGCAATGTAGGTGTTCCGCATCCGGCTTGCTGCCGCGTAGGTGTAGCCTTGACGACGACCACTACCCGTGCGAGGGTTGCCCGTGCGAACCGATCCGGCTCGATCAGCGATGAAGTTCTTCAAAATCCCGTTCTCAATTAATAGAGTGCGTTGAGCGGGCATTCCTTCATCGTCCATGTCGATCGTGCCAAACGCGTCGCTCATCATGCCTTCATCCCAGGCGGTGAGATTTTCGTGAGCAATCTTCTCGCCTTTCTTATCAGCAAATGGCGTAGTCTTGCGCTCAATTTGCGTCGTCTCTAGCAAGTGACCACAGGCTTCGTGGAAGATCACCCCACCAAACTCGTTCGCCATCACAACGGGATAGTTGCCCGACTCTACATAATCTGCATAAAGCATTTTAGAAGCAGAATCTGCAACTTCTTCTGCATCTTTGGCATAGGTCCAGGTTCTTAAGAAACCGGGTTCGCTGGTGCTGCCGACGCGCTTGTTAATCGACGATCGATGCTCACCATCCGCACACAACAGGCTATAGCCGACAGACTGCGCTAGTCGGATGTCTCGCGCAAACGTGCCATCGCTAGAAGCCACCAACACCTCTTGCCAATCTCGAAAATAGACCGCACGACGCGACTGCACAAACTTGGCTTGAGTCGCCAACTCACCGTTTGCGGCTAATAAGACATCGCCCATTTCGCGCATCGAGCTACAGTCTGCCAACCACGCTTCTTTGCCTTTTTTGACCGCGTAGTCTCTCAGCAACTCCAGGTTGATTTCTGGCACATAAGAATTGGGGGCAGGAAGCTGCAAGCCCATAATCGACAAGCCTTTTTCGAGGGCAGCTTTGAGACCGCCGAACGATAAATCGTTGGTGCTGACATAGCAATCGGCTTTGCCGCGAAACACCCGCACCCCGGCACCCGTCGAGAGACGCGGCGAAATGCTAGTGATCGCGTCGTCTTCTGCCATGCAGCTAATATAGTTGACTCGCTCTAGAAAAAACTCAATAAAATCGGCACCTGCCGCACGTCCCAAGCCCAAAAGAGTAGATAGTGGAGCCTCCCAGGTTTCATCGAAACGATCGGGCGTTGACTGATAGGTCAACCGGGGCAGTTCTTTTGAGATCAATAGGGTGGGGGATTGCATGAAAAGCCTCTCTGCTAGGACTGTTGAGACATTAATTTATCTATTGTAACGGGATGCACCAATCCGGGTAAGGCGGAATTCCCTACCTGCTGATTGAGAGTGACTCAAAAAAGATGTTTAACGGGAGTGCATAACCCGATCGAGCTATCCCTATTGAGTGAATGTAAGAGGTTCACGCCTCGCAAACACACTCACCTCAAGGAGAAATGCAATGAAACTCGTCAAACTCTCTAGCTCTTTGGTTCTCGCATCGGCTCTGTTCACCTCGTTGCTTCCTGTTAGCTCGGTTCGTGCAGAAGACAACTCGGCTCTGTTTGGTCAACTCGCGGGTAAGATTCAGTGTAGCGATGTGGGGCTAGGCTCTAATACTCAAAACAATCACGGCAGCTCTAGCTCGGCTCGCAACAACTCAGCTTCTAGCAGCAATTCGGCTTCGGGCAAAAACTCTAGCGGTCGATCGAGCAACAGCAGCAACAACGATAGCGGTGGCGGTGGTTTTAACGTGCTTGGTATTTTCGGCGCAAGTGGTAGCGGTCATGCTCAGAGTAGCGACTCTAGCTCCTCTAATAGTTCTAGCTCTTATAACCGTGGCAACGCATCCAACCAAGCTAGCTCCTCTAAAAATTCAAGCTCTTACAATCGTGATTCTTCTACAGTTGTAGTCGGGAAAGATTGCGATTCTAATAACGCTGCTGCTGCGGTCGTGATTACAACGTTGGATACCAATAAGACTGCTAAAGAGATGAACTCTGAGAACAACGTAACGTCACGCTATGGAATCGATGCTCAAATCAAAATCAATGACAGCAACAACAAAACTGCGGTTGATTTGTTTAACGCTCAACGTCGATCGGGTGCCGTCAACAATCTCACCCAGTGGTACACACCTCAACATTAATCAACCGTTGAGGATTACTCCAAGCCTGTAACACCATCCATTCACTGAGACTTGTAGGAGTACCGCATCCAGTACTCCTACTTTTTTAGTATCCATAAGGCAAGCGATCGGGGTTCGATACCAAACCTGATGACTTAGAGAACATCTGATATCGTTTTGATTCTTGAACGCGATCGAGAATGGGTGGTGGTGCGATCGACGAGACGTTCCACCGAAACTACCACATCGGGAAAATTCGTCCTCTGGCTGGTTCATTGCTACCTCTCCCCAAGGCGACGGAACAAGACTCTAGCTCTCTTCTCCTTGGGGAGAAGGTTGGCGAGGGCTTTGCCCCACTTCGTGAGGCTACCGTGTACACACATCCTTGTAGCTTCGTTTGAGTCGGCTTATGCCCCCTAAATCCCCCAAAATTGGGGGACTTTGAACAAGATAAATGGCTTGACCTCTAAAACCTCGTTTTATCTCAAAGTCCACCAGAATGGGGGATTTAGGGGGCGAAAGGTTTTGGCAATGACGGATCGGATCAACTTGTG
>JBBRMC010000652.1:0-2712 GCA_038231055.1 Leptolyngbyales cyanobacterium | reverse complement strand
GCGATCGAACTCGTAATACCAAGATTTAGGCTGGCGCTTAAGAATATTCTCAAATAAAGTCTGGTGATCCGTGATGCTGACGGCTTTATCAGCTTCAGTCGAGACAATAAACATAGGGGCTGAGGCTGAACTCTTTGAGCGTTGGAGAATCTCCTTGCCCATGTCGAGATAGACGCGCAAAGCTGCCACCATAAAGCCTTTATAGCCAATCACTTGATCAGGAGGGGTGTCATCGATCCATTCAAAATAGGTATTGAAGACTTTGACAAACAAGTCAATCACTTTGTTGCTGCTGCTGAGATAGGGCGCAAACAGCATCGCCCGATCGATGTCTTGAGCGCGCTCAAAAGCCAACCAAGCCGCAAGAGTGCCGCCGCCAGACAAACCACCGACAACGACGCGATCGCCCAAGGTCTGAGCTTTTTGCAGCCAATCTAGCCCAAATTGCTTATAGATGTCGGCGTTGGTCGGCAAAGGGGGCGGATTGTCGCGATTCCAATCACCTGCCTCACCGTGACCCGGCATTCTGGGGATCAAAACGTTATAGCCCGCTTGATAAAGCACCCGTCCCATCGGCAAAAATTGATAAGGAGCCGCCGTAAAGCCGTGAAAGAATAAGCAAACTTTAGACGTGGGAGCCTTATGGAGCAAGAACTGCGATCGACAGCCCTCATTTTTTACGGGCAGTTTGGTTTCTTGGCTGTTCACCCGTTGAGCCAAGTTAAACGACGTGATGGGATAGCCCAAGCGAGAAAGAAGGTTGATCATAGGTAGATGAGAGGGTCAGGGGTCAGGGGTCAGTCAGTGAGAATTCCATCTCCATTACTCCCCTCGCTTTCTCGTTGCTAACGATTGCCCATAAACTCGGAGGCAACTAGCATGGAGCCGATGCCAGTATCGGTGAAGATTTCGAGCAGCAGCGCATGAGGGAGGCGACCATCAATAATGTGGGCAGCCTTCACGCCCTGAGCCAGCGATCGCACACAGCAATTGACTTTCGGAATCATGCCTCCAGACACCACTCCGTCATCAATGAGTTTGCGAGCGTCTTGAATGTCGAGCCGCGGAATCAGGGTGGAGACATCTTTATAGTCGCGCAAAATTCCGGCGGTGTCGGTAAGCAGAATTAATTTCTCGGCACCTAAAGCGGCGGCGAGTTCTCCAGCAACGGTGTCGGCATTAATGTTATATGCCTGTCCGGTTTCGTCGGCTGCAACGCTAGACACCACTGGAATGTGACCCGTCGTAACCAGCGACTCTAAAATCTGGATGTTGACGTTGGTGACTTCACCCACAAACCCAATGCCCTCTGCGTCAGCAGGACGAGCGGTAATTAAGCTCGCATCTTTACCACAAAGTCCTACAGCAGATCCGCCTGCCTGGTTGATCAACGAGACAATTTCTTTGTTGACTCGACCAACGAGCACCATCTCGACAACATCCATCGTGGCGGCATCGGTGACGCGCAATCCGTTCTTAAACTGCGGCTCGATTCCAAGTTTGTCAAGCCAGGAGTTGATTTCAGGTCCACCTCCGTGCACCACTACCGGACGCAACCCCACACAAGCCATAAACACCACATCACGGATGACTTTCTCTTTGAGAGCAGCATCCTTCATGGCGGCACCGCCATATTTAACGACGATCGTGCGTCCGGCAAATTGTTGAATGTAGGGAAGCGCCTCACTCAAGACTCGGACTCGGGTGGCTGCGGCTTTTTCAAAGTATTCGCTTTCGTTGAGCATTGGCAAGGTAGAAAGTTTTCTATGCAAATTATGCTACGTGCAACGATGAAACGCCCAATTAAAATTTTGGATGTGCTGCCCCTCAAGCTTCCTAAAGCTGCTTCATCACCGTTGGGATCAAATGAGCCGGAATCTTAGAGAATGCTAAGGTTTGCCCTTGAATACCTTGACGATCGTGCAGTGTTCTCACAGTCTGCACCAGATGAGTCATTGCGTTCTGAGAAAAATCAGGTTTTTCTTGCCAACCCTGCACCGCTTGGACATGGTGAAAGAGCGAGGCTTCCAAATACTGCGATCGAGTCTTTGCATCTAAAGTGGCTCGATCGTCGCTGGCTAACTGATGATATGCCGAGCCTAAATTGTTATGAGTTGCCCACACATCAAAGGTTAAAGGCGATGCGCCGACCGTTACAACCGAGTGAGCGGCGACAATCGCAGATTGATAAGATGCGATCGCAGAGTGCAGATGCTGTGCTCGATCGTCGTAGTGCGTCGAGGGCAAGTTGGCGAGATGCCAGTAAGCCGTGCCGAGATTATTTTGAGTGGCAGCGTTAGCCGCAGGAGCCGTTTCTAAGGTGCGGTAAATCAGGGCAATGCGATAGGCTCCGATCGCCAACATCAAAAAGTCTTCTGGCGTAGCGTTGAGTTGCTCAGACGGATCAGGGCTGCACGGGCATTGAGACAGGTTCCAATAAGCGGTGCCTAAGTTATTTTGAATCATTGCATAGTGGAAGGGTTCCTGTTCTGGGTCGTAGTGGTAGAGCGCTTCAATATACGCTCCGATCGCACACTGCAAATTCAGAATCGGTGCTTTATGCTGTGCCAAATTCCAAAAAGCTGTACCGAGATTATTTTGAGTGGCAGCATAGCGAGATGGATCATCGGCTGCTGACCGAACCATTAAAGTGGTTTGATACGCCTCGATCGCTTGCTGAAAATTCTCTATCGGATCGTCGCGGTAGGCTCG
>JBBRMC010000651.1:0-2715 GCA_038231055.1 Leptolyngbyales cyanobacterium | reverse complement strand
TACTAGCCACGATGCACCGTAAAGAAAAAGTTATTACACCTATTTTGGAACAGGAGTTAGGCATCAAGCTTCAGATTCCTGAAAACTTTAATACGGATCGGTTTGGCACCTTTACTCGCGACCGCGATCGACCGAGTGATCAAAGATCAACCGCACGCTTGAAGGCTGAAAGCGCACTGGATCTGACGGGTGAAAGTCTGGCGATCGCCAGCGAAGGAAGCTTTGGTCCCCATCCTAGCTTTCCGATGGTTGCCTGCAATTGTGAGTTAGTCGTCTTAGTCGATCGCGCTCACAACCTAGAAATTTTCGGTCAAGAAATTTCTCTGGGAACCAACTACCGCCATACAACCGTTTGCAGCTTAGAAGAAGCACAGATTTTTGCTCAGACCATCGGCTTTCCAGAGCATGGGTTGGTTGTCATGCCTCACGCGTCGTCTAAAAACCCAAATGAGATTGTGAAAGGCATTGTCAGTGAAGCACAACTACTAACCGTCGTGACCGAAGCACTGCGGCGATCGCCCACCCTTCACCTAGAAACTGACATGCGGGCGCTCTATAACCCAACCCGCATGAACGTGATTGCAAAAGCCACAAACAACCTCGTGACTGCGATTCAGAGCACTTGTCCCAACTGTGCCTATCCCGGCTTTGAGCCAGTCGAATATCAGCCCGGTCTACCCTGCTCTCTGTGCCATTTCCCAACAGATCTCACCCGTGTCGCCATTCATTACTGCCAGCACTGCGGGTTTCGCCAAGAAAAACTGTTCCCCGATGGCATCGAAGCAGCAGATCCGGCACAATGTCCATACTGCAATCCTTGATGTATTTTCGGCGTTGCTAAACCCAGGGAGGGTTTGCCCTCATCCCTTCTCCCCAAGGAGAAGGGAGCTAGAGTCGATGTTCCCTCTCCTTTTGGGAGAGGGCTAGGGTGAGGGTGAGACGTTGCACCTTAATAAATTCCCATTCTTAGGATCGTGGATTTATTAAAGCCGATGAGTTATCTAATCCGCGTTCCTGAGGTATTTGGGGTGCGTTTCGTCTAGGGGAACGTTAAAATTGCAAATGCCAACTAAATCGTGGGGTTTTCTGTGGGGTCTTCGACGCTGCCCACCATCAAGTTTTTGCAACAGCCCACCTCTTCAGCTTGGGTTGATCAAGCGCTTGCAAATCTAGACACTATTTTGCTCGATCATTCTCACTGCGAGCGCAAAGCGGCGGGAGTGGCGTTAAATTTGATGTTTCGCTACCCCTCTCACGCAAAACTGGTGCGAACATTGACGGCGATCGCTCAAGAAGAATTACAGCATTTTGAGCAAGTCAACCAAATTCTAGAACGGCGCAATATTCCTTTAGCCCCCCTCGCTGCCCCGCCTTATGGGTCAGGTTTGGCAAAACATATTCGTCGCGACGAACCCGATCGCCTCCTCGATTCCCTACTCGTATCGGGGCTAATCGAAGCCCGTAGCCACGAGCGCTTGGGCTTGTTAGGAACTCACTGCCCAGAGCCTGATCTTGCCCGTTTTTATCGAAGTTTGATGGCATCTGAGGCGCGCCACTATGGCGCTTACTGGACATTGGCAGACACTTATTTTGAGCGATCGACCTTAACTCAACGGCTTGAACTACTAGCCCAGGTTGAAAGTGATCTACTGACAAAGCTGCATCCGCACCCTAGAATTCACAGCTAAACAGGGCGGCTGATTATCGCAGAAATGGGGGTCGCCGTAGATCGGAAGGTTTTGTTTTCACCACTTCACCTAGGAAGCGTTTGAGCGCTTTTTCTCGGTTCTTCATGAACATCGCCCAAAAACCAGGATGAAACTCTTCCATCGTTTTTGCCAGCGCCCAAACATCAACTGCCAAGATGTTGTAGAGCGTTTCATCTTCTTTTTTAAGAGAGTCAATCTGATCGGTTACCGACTTGTTCTGAGGAACGCGATGACCTTCGTTGTTAGACACGATCGATACTCCCAATAACCATGAATTAGTTTCTATAGTAGTCAAATTTAATACATCTACCAACATATATACGGATAGATTTTTGGGAAAATTCAAGCGATTGGAAAGAGTTTCCTCGATCGTAGACATCGTTAGAAGGGTCAGAACCAGTAATAATTAAAAGCAAGACATTATGTGAGCGGATGAACCCTATGTTACGTCGAATTTCTTTAGCGGTTATCGGCTTGGTCGTCGGTGGAGTGTTAACAATTGTTGGGTTTGCTGCCTACTTTTTAGACTATTCGACGCTCAACCTGATTGGCTTTTTCTACGGCATCCCTCTGCTATTAGGAGGGTTAGCACTCAAAGCGTCTGAGCTAGAGCCTGTGCCGTTAATGGAGCCAACTCCGACAGCAGTTTTAGACCTTCGGCAAGCACAAGCCACTCCTACTCAGACGCAAATTCTCAAAGATGTCACCCGCTTTCGCTATGGGCAAGAAGCTCATTTAGATATCTCTTTGGGTCATTTAGGGTTAAGCCCAACTGATGATGAGCGCCCAATCTTAAGAGGAGTGCGAGAAACCGAAGTAGATGGAGCCTATACCTTAGTCCTAAACTTTGAGTCGCTGCTCGTTCCCTTTGAAACGTGGAAGACAAAACAGGAAAAGATGACGACCTTCTTTGGTCCCAATGTGAAAGTTGAGTTAAATAACCCAGAACCCGATCGGGTCGAAGTGGCGCTCATTGCAACTCCTGAAAAGGCAGAATGACCAACTG
>JBBRMC010000650.1:0-2727 GCA_038231055.1 Leptolyngbyales cyanobacterium | reverse complement strand
CTGGAAGCAAGTTCTAGACGTTTTTAAGAGTCACTGTCAAAGGTCTCAAACAGCTTGACCAAGATGACGTTAGAAAATAAGAAACCTTCAGGATCAGTGAGTCTAATTTGTCCTTGAGCTGGGCTAGAACTAACTACAGCAGGGTGATAACTTATCGGAATCTCAACCCAGCCTACTGTTTGATAGGGCTGCAAGCACGTCCAAAGTTTCGCTACTTTTTCTTGACCAAATTGTTGAACAAGCTGGGCTAAGCTTAGACCTTCTGCTAACCGTAACCCCATCATCAAGGTATCCAGAAAAATATCTGACGAGTCAGGATGATGATTCATCTGTTCGCCTTCGTTCGTCATTTTTTCTTCAACCCATTCGTAATACTCGCGAGTCTTTCTAGGACGGGCAACTCGATCTCCGCCGATATAACTGGTTGCCCCCATGCCAAATCCATAAAATGCCTGGTTTTTCCAATAGACTCGATTGTGACGGCACTGAAATCCCGATCGGGCATAGTTTGAAACTTCATAATGCTCATACCCTGCTGACGTTAGGGTGCTCTGCGCCATGCGATACATGGTGGCGGTTGCTTCATCAGTGGGTAAGGGCGTTGCTCCCGGTTGATACTGTTTACCAAACGGGGTCATTGGCTCGATCGTCAGGTCATAAACCGAAATGTGGTTTGGAGATAGCGCGATCGCTTTATCTAACGAGTCTTGCCACTGAGCAAACGTTTGTTTAGGCAAACCCGAAATCAAGTCCAGACTGAAGTTAGAAATATCTGCTTGATGAATCAGGTCGATCGAGCTGTAAACATCTTCAACCCTATGAGTTCTCCCACAGGCAATTAGCAATTCTGATTGAAACGCTTGCACCCCTAAGCTGATGCGATTAATGCCTGACGATCGATATCCTTGAATCTGTGCCAAATCAAACGTACCCGGATCAATTTCCATCGAAATTTCGGCATCGGACGCAATCCCAAACTGTCGATTTAAGGTGTCAAGAATTCGACTTAATTGATCGACTGACAATAGCGAAGGGGTTCCGCCACCCAAGAAAACCGTCTTGAGCGGTTGTCCCAAATTTTCGGTTAGCCTGATCTCATTGCAGAGAGCATCGATATACTGCACAATCGTTCCCGAATTATTGCCGTTGCGTCGATCGCCCACTACAGAGATAGGAAAGTCGCAATAAAAACAACGCCGCCGACAAAAAGGAATGTGAATATAAGCAGCACTCGGAATCGTAAATTCCATGAATCTTTTTTAAAAGTCTTTATCTTCTCAACCTATCGTAATGAATCTTATTTAATCCCCGTATTTTTTATTGATTTTTGTATCATAAATTACAGGCGTTAGTAGGGTTAACCGCCCACAGGGAAAGGAATTTAGGTGAAAATTCTATAAATGCACAAGATATAATAAAAATTCAGGTCAACAGATTAAAAAGGTCGAACTTTACGATCCTAGATTTTGGGTTGCTTTTAAGTTCTAATCTGCCGTTTGTAGAAAGCTCTAACCTTTAACTTAAACCGTTCCACTACAGCTTAAAACTACTGATTCAAAACCGACAAACTGTCCTACTCCGAAGATTATGGTTGATGCAGTCATTATTATTTCATTCATTCTAGCAGGAGCGGGAGTTGGCTTTCACGGCATTGAAGCGCTTCCTGGCGGCGTTTTGCAGCAGGTGACAAACCCTGATGCACTGCGTTTGATTTGTGCAGGCTTTGGTGCCTTGGTTGGTCTTGCAGTCGGCTTAATTGCCCAGTCTAGCTATCGTCGTGTGGTGCGCCAAATTCGCGAGATGCCTGCTCCGGTGCTGTTAAGCCGATCGGTGGGCTTAGTCCTCGGTCTGTTAGTGGCAAACCTGCTGCTGGCTCCAATTTTTCTCTTGCCAATTCCGCAAGAATTTTCGTTTATCAAGCCTCTCGCCGCCGTGGTCGGAAGCATTATGTTCTCGGTTTCTGGCGTGTCATTGGCAGATGTGCATGGTCGATCGCTTTTGCGCCTGATCAACCCCAACAGTGTTGAAACCATGCTGTTTGCGGAAGGCACGCTCAAACCCTCTAGCACCAAGGTTCTTGATACAAGCTGCATTATTGACGGTCGTATCTCCGCACTGCTCAACACGGGGTTTTTAGAAGGTCAGCTTCTTGTGCCTCAGTTTGTCTTGCAAGAGTTGCAGCAAGTGGCAGATGCCTCGAACGATCAAAAGCGAGTTCGGGGGCGACGAGGATTGGATGTCTTGAATCAAATTCGGGAAGCCTATCCAGAACGAGTCGTGATTCACTCTGCTGACTATGAAGACATTCCGACGGTAGACGCGAAACTGGTGAAGCTTGTGCAAGATATCAACGGCACATTGCTTACGACTGACTACAACTTAAACAAGGTTGCTACAGTGCAGCGAGTCCCAGTTCTCAATGTGAACGATTTGACTCAGGCGGTGCGCCCATCTTATTTGCCAGGGGACAGTATCGATCTCAAAATTTTGCGAGAAGGCAAAGAACCCGCTCAAGGAGTTGGCTATCTTGATGATGGCACGATGGTTGTGGTTGAAGAAGGTCGTGCCTTTGTGGGGGGTGAGCTTCAGGTGATTGTGACCAGCGCTCTGCAAACCTCTGCGGGACGAATGATCTTTGCTCGACCCAAAGCATCTGCAATGGCTTAACTTGAACTTGAGATGGCTCGATCGCGCCAAAAAACCTGTTCTCTCTGCAAAAAATCCGCT
>JBBRMC010000649.1:0-2737 GCA_038231055.1 Leptolyngbyales cyanobacterium | reverse complement strand
GAGCGTTATATCTTTATGTCGTCTGGCATTGTGCCCAACATTAGCGACGCTGTTGAAGACTTTGTTTCACAACTGAGTGAGATTGCGTCTAATCAACTAGCGTTGTTGAAGTGGGATGGCACGAGTGATTTAACGACGGAGTATCAAATCGTTCGAGTGTTGCCGGGATATCAAATTGAACGATCGATCGTGAAGTTCAATGTTGTCGTCGGTAACGGTTCACTGATTCAAATAGAGGAGTTGCACGACAAAACCATGATTCAACTCTAGAACTTTGGGGGTTGGGGAACGGCGTTGCTGAATGCAAGTATGAATTGCCCTCATCCCCAACCCTTCTCCTTGGGGAGAAGGGAGCCAGAAATCTTGTTCCCTCTCCAGTGGGGAGAGGGCTAGGGTGAGGGTAAATCTGACCATTCATAGATCAATTCAGCAACGCCTGGGGAACCGAGGATTATCCTCAAATTGCCCAACCCTCAGAAGTCCTAACAGCGTTGTAGGAAATTGGGCGACCCTAGCAAGATCAGCATATTTGCATACGCTTTCAACTCAGTTCCATCCCTAACTCAAAGTCACGTTAGTTCCCTTGCCATTCGTTTTTGTCTTGCCAGCCAAAGGTATAGCGACCATCGCAGGAGTTGGTATGGTGGGTGTCGCAGTTGACCGACTGCTGCTAGACTTACGCGGCTTTCCGCCCGCCTGCATATACTGCACACTGTCCTTGCCATACCGCGTTGCTACGCTCATCAGCATCTTCTCTGAATAGCTCCGCAAATCTTGCTCTGTCAGTGCAATCTGCCCCGCCATCTTATCCAGGTCAAACAGCATCGTGTTGTAGCTCGATAGCTGCGTTTGCAACACTTGAATCCGAGTATCATACTCCACCAAACTCAACCCATTCCCAAACTCTAAGGTGGTATCAATCGATCGCATTCCCGCAAAGCGACGCACGGCTTCTTTTAGCCCTGAAGAATTGCGTTTAAGTCTTGCCATATCTAGCTCCTGATGATTAACCATAATTGTTCTTGCACTCTAGCCCTGATCTCAAGTCACCTCTCTAAGCAAAACTTGGTGAAAATTCAATCCGATCGCTAGCGAAAGTCAGCTTTTTGGTTGATTCTACTTAGGGCACCTTATTTGTTTGTATAAAAAAGAACCCATAAATCATAAATTAGTAATTAAAAGTTATCTCTGAGAACTCCAGAGCCGAGTTGAGGTTGTTAAGAGCTATGTTTGAGATTCTAAGAGCTGTGTTTGAGGTCTCGTGAGTTGTTCTTGAGTTTCCAACAGCTACGTTGAAGTTCTCATAAGTTGCTCTTGAGATTCTAAGAGCTGTGTTTGAGTTCTCGTAAGTTGCTCGTGAGTTCCCAACAGCCTATCAACCTGGCAACCATTGAGATTGCACCTCATTTATCACGTCGGTTCAGTCGGCTTCTGCCCCCTAAATCCCCCATCCTGGGGGACTTTGAGCGAGGTGAACTTGCAGAGTTAAACCCATTTTTCCCGTTCAAAGTCCCTCACTTGTGGGGGATTTAGGGGGCGAAAAAGTTCTGCAATGATAGACCAATCGTTGCCGGGTTAATACTAGCCCAGAAATCACCGGACGGGTGAATGTCTCAAACAGTACCCTTTTCAGACACTCTCTTAAATCAGTTTAGCGATCGGGCTTCTCATTAAACCAGTCATCGCTCCAGACATCTGACCGAGGCGAAAGATGGGTGAGCCGTCATCAGCTTTGATGGGTGTATTTAACAATGAGCAAACAATTGCGTTGCCCCTGGCGATCGTAGCTCACTTGATCCGTCAGCCGTCGCAGCAAAAACCAGCCATATCCGCCTTCTCGCAGCGTTCCTGGTTCGGGTTCTTCAAGATTATCGGGGTTAAAGGGTTGTCCCCAATCCCAAATGCGAATCTCCATACGATCGTCATCCATCATCACTTGAATCTCGATCGAGGTTTCCGTTGACAGCCCACAGTGAGCGTGCCGGACTGCATTCGTAAACCCTTCAGCGAGAGCGAGATTCAACCGATATAACTGATGGTCACGCCACGAGATGGGCGGATGGTGCTGAAACCAAAATTTCTCAAACCACTTTTGTACAGAGTTGAGGACCGTTAGATCACTGTTAACCGTCAGATGATCTTGATGAGACATGTCCAAGCCAAATCAATGTGTTTAAGGAAGCAAAATCCGCAAGATGCACCTTTTATTGTAGCTGCCTATTATGCTCCGTTGATCTTAAAGAATTCATAACCCTATCGCTCAAACGCTTGACGCTGTAGCACGAATAATTCTTGAATTCCCTTTTGGGCGAGATCCATAATTTGGTCGAGCTGCTGACGGCTAAAACTCTCTCCCTCAGCCGTTCCCTGCACTTCAATGATGCCTAGTGATTCATTCATCACGACGTTGCAGTCTACATCTGCGATCACATCTTCGTCATAGTTCAGATCTAAAAACGCCTGATTTTGAATCAACCCAACGGAGGTGGCAGCGACTTGATGCACGATCGGAGAGTGCAACAATTCTCCCTGCTCTAGCAACTGATGAATGGCATCCTGAAGGGCAACAAATCCCCCTGTGATGGCAGTTGTGCGTGTTCCTGCGTCTGCTTGCAAGACATCGGCATCGATCGTGATGGTGCGTTCGCCCAGAGCTTTCATGTCGAGCGTCGATCGTAAGCTTCGCCCAATCAAGCGCTGAATCTCTTGAGTGCGACCCGACAATTTGAGAAACTCT
>JBBRMC010000648.1:0-2742 GCA_038231055.1 Leptolyngbyales cyanobacterium | reverse complement strand
CAGATTGAAACACAGCGGCTTTATGGCGACCCTCTGAATGATTGGAATTGAGAGAATAGCCTTCCAGCTTATCCGAAGAAATAATTGCCCTATTAGGATTTGGTAGTTTCACGCCACGGTAGTGCTATTTAAGAAAGGCTAGAGAAAAATGAACCGAGACAGGCGGATCATTCTGCAAGTCTCCTAGTATTGCTTGACTATTCTCTAATCTTTCCTAAACAGGACTACCATCGTTTGATGACTTTCTCGAACTCGTCCACGAGTCTTGAGAAGTCGTTTATGACTCTCCTGAACCTGTTTATGACTCTCTCGAACTCGTCCACGAGTCTTGAGGAGTCATCCACGAGTCTTGAGAAGTCGTTCATGAGTCTTGAGAAGTCGTTCATGAGTCTTGAGAAGTCGCTCATGAGTCTTGAGAAGTCGCTCATGAGTCTTGAGAAGTCGTTCATGAGTCTTGAGAAGTCGTTTATGAGTCTTCCGAACTCGCTCACGCAAAACGATTGTCCTCAGCATGGCAACAACTCAAGTCTGCTCACCGTCGTGACGAGGGTATAAATTTTTTGCCCAATGGCATTCAAAGTCTGCTATTCTGCCAGACTGCACGGGCAACCTTTTCTACCCGCACTCTTATGATCGAAGTCGAACATCTCAGCAAGCTCTACGGCTCTACCTCTGCGATCGCTGATGTCACATTCTCGGTCGAGCCGGGGGAAATTCTCGGCTTTTTAGGACCTAACGGAGCCGGAAAAACGACGACGATGCGAATTTTGTCGGGCTATCTGCCTGCAACCAGTGGAACCGCAAAAGTCGCTGGGTTTGAGGTACATGAAAACTCAATGGCGGTGCGGCAACGCATTGGCTATCTGCCCGAATCTCCACCGCTCTATCCTGATATGACGGTTGAGGGATATCTCAGTTTTGTGGCTCAAATTAAGGGTGTCAATGCGGGCGATCGTCCCCAACGAATTCAGTCAGCGTTAACGCGCTGCAATCTGCTCGAAAAGCGCAAGACGATTATTCGCAAGCTATCAAAAGGGTTTCGGCAACGAGTCGGCATTGCTCAAGCGATCGTCCATGATCCCCCCGTCATTATCTTAGATGAGCCGACGGTCGGACTCGATCCCCGCCAAATCATTGAGGTGCGGAATCTGATCAAAAACCTCGCAGGCGATCACACCGTCATTCTCTCGACGCACATTTTGCCCGAAGTCAGCATGACGTGCAGCCGCGTCGCGATCATCAATCACGGTCAGGTTGTGGCAACCAACACGCCCGAACGTTTGATGGCTCAGTTGATGGGCGGGTCGGGCTATGAGTTAGAAGTCGAGGGAGATTTTGAGTCAGTGCAGCGATGTTTGCAAGCGGTGCCAGGAGTAACTGCGATCGAGCCAATGTCTACCGATTTATTGCCTCAAAATCGCCTCAAAATCAAAGTCGTCTCTGGGTCTGAAACAGAGCTAGGCTCAGAGATTGCGACGGCGTTAGTTAGTCATCGGTTGGGACTTTATGAGATGCGACGAGTGCAGGCAAGTTTAGAAACGGTGTTCTTGCAGCTTACGACCGAAGAAACGCCTGTCGAGAGTGCATCTGAAGTCGAACCGTCTGACGCAGTAATAGAGGAGGCATCTTAAATGAAAATGCTGGCGTATAACGTTTTGGCGATTTATCGACGAGAACTGCAAAGCTATTTTGCGTCTCCGTTGGCGTATGCGATCGCGACCATCTACTGGATTTTGGCTGGCATTTTGTTCAAAGCCGCTTTTGATGGCGTAATCGATCAAGGAAACTATGTCGATCTTCAGGCTCAGTCTGGGGTTCCAATTCCTCCGATCGATGTGCCTTATGAGTTGCTTCGCACGTATTTGGGTGTGATGGGTTCGCTATCGCTGTTTGTGTTGCCCATTTTATCGATGGGACTTTACGCCGACGAACGCAAACGCGGCACTCTCGAATTATTGGCAACGTCTCCGATTACAAATTGGGCGGTCGCGATCGGAAAATTATTAGGAGTATTGACTTTTTTTATCACGATGTCGCTGCCATTGCTGTTGTATGAAGCGATCGCGCTCAATGGTGTAAATCCCCCCGTTCCACTCAACGTTATTCTTTTAGGTCATGCAGGATTAATCTTACTGGCGGCTTCGGTGCTCTCACTCGGAATGTTTGTTTCTTCGTTGACCGATAGCACAATTTTAGCGGCGATTCTCACCTTCGCATTGGTTCTCTGTTTGTGGATTGTCAGTGAATTAGCCAAAAATTTCGGTGGAATTGTAGGGGATGCGCTATTTAATCTATCGTTACTGAAGCATTACACAAACTTAATTCAAGGGGTAGTGGACATGAGTAGTTTAGTGTTGTTTGGCAGCTACATTTTCCTAGGAATTTTTCTCACCGCTCAATCGATCGACGCATTGCGATTCCAACGTTCTTAGGATTGTGGATTTAATAACGTCGAATTTTCTCTCGCCCAACCCCTCTCCCCTACCGTGTACACACAAATGGTTAATTGCTTCGGTTCAGTCAGCTTGTGCCCCCTAAATCCCCCAAAATTGGGGGACTTTGAATCGGAGTAATGGCACTAAACTCTAGAGACTCTTCTGGCTCAAAGTCCCCCAGAATGGGGGATTTAGGGGGCGAAGGATCTCAGCCATGACCGATCGAGCAACTTGTGTGTACACGGTAGCCCTGGGGAGAAGGAGCCATCTAGTTCCCTTTATCTGTGGGGAGAAGGGGTTAGGGGAT
>JBBRMC010000647.1:0-2742 GCA_038231055.1 Leptolyngbyales cyanobacterium | reverse complement strand
TTATCGTAGCGATCGACAAAAATGCCCGCCGCCGATCCAAAAAAGATGGCAGGTAATGTAGCTGCAATCATCACCGCAGAGCGCATCGAGTTGGCGGTTTCAGGAGAGGAGCCATAGTCAGTTAGCAACGCAATCAACAGCACAAAAAACACCTTGTCTGCCAGTTGAGACAGGAGCTGTCCAGTCCACAACAGCATAAAGGCGCGATTGTGCAGCAGCGCTAGAAATCCAGTTCGAGAGGGTTGAGAACGGGTAGGGAGCATAGAGTCAATAATCGCTTAAACGTCAGGAGAAGCCCCCCTCTGTGGGTCAAGACTAATCATTATGTAGCGCCTAACAACGATCCATCACAACTTTATCCGAAATACACCTTAGCGAGAGGCGACTCAACAAAAGTGGGGATATCTGATAGTGTTGCGCTTAAGCAGAAGCTTCATATCGCTGCAATAGCGCAGTTATGAAACTGGCGGCAGTGGTTGAGATGGGCGATCGTTCTTTATTTGCGCTTATCCAATGACCGTGCACGGTTTGAGGCGATCGCCACAACGTCAGATGCTCGACAGCCGGGTCAGCATAGAAACTGTCTGAGCTATTCTCATCCAGCAACGCCGAACTCCAAGCCGTGAAGTGGTCATGACTCATGCGATGAATTGGAAAGTTCCCACTCAGAGGAACGCCCCATCCATCGACAGCAATCAATGCTTTAATGCTTCCACCCTGATTTTGCCAGAGATGAGCCGCTCCGATCGCGCCCACAACTCCCGCACTAAATGCCACTAAAAGCAGAGGCTCAGTCAAATTTGCATCCGATAGAAATTTTAGAACGTGCCGGGGGGAATAGACAGGAGTAGCTTCTGCTGGGAAGATTAGAGGCTGATGACTCCACTGCAAGTCTGCAATAAAATGTTGAGTGAGGTGCGATCGATGAATTCCTGGGCAGATCACAATAGTCATCAAAATCACAGCGGTTACTAATAGCGCTTTTCTCACTTTAGGTTGATTTTAACGATGTCGTAAGCTTTTAGATGACCATCCCTCTATGGGGGATGTTAGCCTTAAGCTACGTTGAGAATTTTGCTGTATCGCGAGTCACGACAACTTAACTATCCACGTTTATTTGAGGAACCAAAAGTGGTCGCTACCCCTGAAAAACTCCATCAGTCTGGATTAAAAGGCTCGACTCCTAGCGATCGTGTTGCCGTTTTGTTAATGGGCTACGGCGAGGTCGAGAGCTATGAAGACTTTGCTAACTATAACGAGCAGGCGTTAAACCTGTTAACTGCCAAATTTGCCCCGGTTCCGACTTGGGTTTATCCGCCTTTGGCAAAGCTTTTAGCGGTGTTTGACCTGCACGAATGGAGTCACCAACACGATCACTTTATCTCGCCCCACAATGCTATTTTTGAGCAGCAGAGAGAAGGCGTTGAGACGGCGTTGCAAGAGCGTTGGGGCGATCGAGTCAAAGTCTTTAAAGCCTTCAACTTCTGCAAGCCTTTCTTGCCTGAGCAAGTTTTAGAAGAAGTTAAAGCAGAAGGATTTGACAAAATTCTGATCTACCCGCTTTTAGTCGTAGATTCAATCTTCACGAGTGGAATTGCCGTTGAGCAAGTTAATAAGGCGCTGACAGCCTTAGCAGACCCCGGTGAAGAGCATTGGCTAAAAGGAACCCGTTACATTCCTTCGTTCTATGACGAGCCAGAGTATATCGATTTGATGGCAAAGCTCGTTGAGGACAAAATCAAATCAGATTTAGCGGTGGCGCACTTGCCCTCTCAAATCGGAATTGTGCTGATGAATCACGGATGTCCCCACAAGGCAAAGGGCTTCACGTCGGGAATTGATGAGAGTCAAAAACTCTACGATCGGATTCGTGAGCGTCTCCTTTACAAATATCCTTTGATCTCAGTGGGCTGGCTCAATCACCAAACCCCCTTGATCGATTGGACTCAACCCAACGCCGACTTAGCAGCCCGAAATCTCATTGATTTAGGAGCTACGGCGCTGGTGTTTATGCCGATCGGATTCGCCACCGAAAATCATGAAACGCTGCTGGATGTGGATCACATCATTCATGGACTGCGTAAGAAACGTCCCGATGTGACTTATGTGCAGATGGCGTGCGCCAACGACGACCCCAACTTTTTGCAAATGGTCGCAAACTGGGCGCATCCTCAAATTGAGGCGTTGATGTCAGAGCAAGCAATGGCAGTAAATCCGGCATTGGCTTCTCAACCCCATCACTCTCATGATCATCACGGTCACAGTCACGATGAGCATGATCATAGCCACGATCACGGACATCATCACCACTAAGAGACGTTTTCAACGCTGAATGGTGAATCGAGATAATCTATTCATCGTTCAGTGGTTGAAACAAAAAATACAATGGCTCAATTGCTGTACGAGCGGTCTGTTACATGTCGAGGATATTTGATCATTCCGTTTGTGGGTGGTTCGATCGCGGGAGAAAAAATTTACTCATGTTCTGGCTCACTTCGGTCGGGTCAATCATTGGGTGAGGCACGAGTTCCTGCGCTGCATAAAGATAGAAGGCATTGCCGTTGTCTTCACCGCCAATCTGTTGATAGGAGTCTTTGTTAGTTCCTAAAAAGATGACCCTGGCTGCGTGAGAAATTCAGCTTCTTCGGGCGTGGAGGTGCGACCGAGAATCTGGTTTCGATGAGGGAAGCG
The DNA here is from genome assembly GCA_038231055.1 of Leptolyngbyales cyanobacterium. Taxonomy (GTDB): domain Bacteria; phylum Cyanobacteriota; class Cyanobacteriia; order Leptolyngbyales; family Leptolyngbyaceae; genus Phormidesmis_A. The sequence goes on along the minus strand of JBBRMC010000647.1, from coordinate 51 downwards.
TCCGAACCGTTGAATGATGGCTTGATGTCGCAAAGCGAAATCGTAGGTATC
>JBBRMC010000646.1:0-2746 GCA_038231055.1 Leptolyngbyales cyanobacterium | reverse complement strand
TCTAAATGCTGTGGGAGTTTCCTGCTGCGGCTAATTTGAGCCGTCATAGCTTAACTCTGGGGCAAGGGCACACTGACGCTAAAAGTGATTAGTCCCCGTCCTCAATAAAGGAGACTCCTCACGCTAAAAGGTCAAAGTATGGGGCATGAGCCATCCCTTTGAAAAGAGCACCATGAGTAGTACCAGCATTGCCATGCCAAGCGCCAGAGTGAGTAGACTTCCCCAACTAGCTGAATCAGAAGTTAGTCTTTGTCTAAGATTTCCAGACCGATTAGAAGTTGCCATCTGAGCCTCCTTTATGTGTAGCGATAGGAAAATGCTCTGATTCCTTTGAAGGATTTTGTAAAACGAACCGCAAATAGGAGAACGAAGCCTGACTATCTTAAGTGAATCAGAGCGATATCACCTTAAAAACTGCCAACTAAGACAACGAATGTAAACAGACAAAATAGTGCGATCAACATTGCGTAAATCGTCACGTAAGGAGCGTGGTTGACGCGATCTAGATACTGATTCACTCTTTCATCTTTCTCTTCAGGGTGCCAAACCATCGGTTTCATAACATACACCTCTTTGAATTTTGTGAGTGTGCTATCTCATCACCACTTTCAGTTTAGGTTGCTTTTTTATCCCGCTCGAAAAGCCGAGAGAATCTTATTTCTATTGCTGAGGATTTAACGACGGAGTGTTTTTACAAAAGTGGGATGCTTCCTTGAACTGTGCTGCCCTGGTAATCTGGGTCTGCTTTGTTATCAAACACTCAATTAGCTTGGAACGCTACCGCGAGGGAACACTAGCACTGAAAATTCTTTCCCCGCGTCCCCTATGAGGCGACTGAAAATATTTACAGTGGCAATTCTGCTATCTGGCTGTACCGCACAGGCTCAACCAGCTTCAGTTTCTAGCCCTTCGATTAGCCCTCCTACCGTTGAGACACAGAACCAGCGAACAGGCAGATTCAAACTCAAACTTACGCTGACGGCTCCAGAGGATCTCAAAGTCCGAGAGGGCGACACGGTTTTAGTGGGTCAGACTCTCAGCGATCGGACTCGTGAACGGCAACGATTAGAAGCTCAAAAGGCACAGGTTGAGATTCAGATTCAACGGCTTAGTCAACCACCGATTAAACCGATTTCACCGAAACGAATCCCGGATGTAGCCGCCCTTCCTGCCCCATCGTTTTTAGAAGAAGTGGCAGCCGTGGATCAGCAACGATTACACGTTGAGCAGCAGCAACGTAATCTCATGCAGCAACAGAGAAAGTTAGATGCAATTGCAGGAATGCCCCAAGGCGATGTACCCCCTAGCACTCTTTCTCATGAGTCAGAAGTGTTATCGCAGCGAGAACGCGATCTTAAACAGGCTGAGAGTGAATCTGATTTAACAAAAGCCAAGCTAGAAAAGGCGAAGCGCGATTATCAGCGAGAAGAATATCAATACTCACTAGAACTCTCAAAGCGAGAAATCGACATTCAACGGCAACAGCAAGAGTATCAGCGACAAATGCAGGAGTGGGAGAAGCAAGAGCGCGATCGGACATTCCAACTCTCTCAGGTGAACATTCAACTTCAGAACCTTGAAACCCAATTAACCCAACTCTCTCAGGTGAAAAGTCCCTATGCTGGCAAAATTCAACGGATTAAATGGGAAGGGCAGAACGATAAAAATCTCAGCGTTGAGCTTACTCTCATTACTGCTGATTTGCGGACACGTCCAAGCACAGACAAAGTTACCAGTCCCCAAACTTCCAGCGATAGCACAACCTGGCAAACTTCCACCAGCTCCACGACAAAGCCCTTCAACACAAACAGCTTCACCCGATGAAGAGACAGAAGAGGGTGACGACGGCGACAGCGAGAAGCCCGCTAAACCTGCTAAACCCCAACTTTCCGAGAGTGGTGAACTTAAGGATGATCCCAATCCCTTAAACCCAGTCGGTGATAATCTCGATCGCTTGATTCAGCTTCAGATGAGTAGTGATACGTGGAAGTTGATGTTAGGCGATCTGCCCTGCTTAGAAGCCACAGACGAATGTATTAAAAATCTTCAATCCCAGGCGATTCAAACTTCTGCAACGCTTAAAGCCATTGATCAACGGGTCGAGGCGATCACTCAGAAAGTAGAGGAGGCGAAGAAAAACAATCAACTGACGGTTAAGCTAGGCGTGTTTGAACCGCTCGTACAAAGCTTTCTAAAGGTCGAAGATGTGCCGACAACAGCAGGACAACCCGCCAAGAAACGAGGCTTTCTCGATAAGCTATTGGGTGCATTCTCGGTGAGCGGCATCAACGATATTCTCAGCCTGATTGGAGTGCCGTTATTTAGGAATGCGACAGGAGGCGATGCAGCCGCACAGAGTCGAGTTATTGCGATCGGAGACTTACAGGTAAAACTGGCTGAAATCGAGAACAAGCGAGGCGACCTGGCGTTAAAGATTCGAGAGCAGGTGATCATCTCAGTTCTCGATTTTGATGTCGTTCGGCGCGACTTCCAAATCAGTCAAGAGGTTATTAAACGCAGTGTGACAAAAATGAAGCTGATCGAGGTGGGCTATCGGTTTGGGGAGTCCGATACTGAAAGCTACCTCAATCAGCTAAATGCACTGGATGCGAAAAAGGCAGAGACGTTTCGGACTTGGGCACGGATGCGATCTCAGATGGCACGGATCAAGCTACTTGTTCTAGGGCAGGGCTGTTTTGTTGAGGAGAGAAAATATAAAGTGGAAGGGTTCTCTCGTTAAGCGGTA
>JBBRMC010000645.1:0-2752 GCA_038231055.1 Leptolyngbyales cyanobacterium | reverse complement strand
TTCTCCAGCCCAATGCGCCGGAATTGATGCCGGAAATGAGTTGTTGGCGATTAATGGGCTGCGCGTGAGTGCAGACCAACTCAACGATCGATTAAAAGACTATCACGCGGGCGATGTGATTGAGATAGCCATCTTTTATCAAGATGAACTGCGAGTTAGATCTGTCACCTTGTCAGAACCTCGTCCAAATCACTATCAGATTGTCCCGATCGAAGATCCTTCTGCAACTCAACAACAAAATTTTCAGAACTGGTTAGGAGTGCCCTTAACCGCCGTTTAATCAAGTGGATCTGAAGCCGGATGGTCTGGTAGAGAATCAACCACCTCGATCGGAAACTGCACCACAAACGTAGTCTTTCCCAGATCGCTCTCGACGCAAATCGTTCCTTCTAATCGCTCGACTAGCTTTTTCACCAGCGCCAATCCCAATCCAGTGCCGCCATGCTTCCACGGATCGCCGTTGGGAATGCGATAAAACTTGTCAAAAATTCGATCGCGCTGACCTAGCGGAATCTCAACTCCCGAATTGCAAATGCGGACTACAAAATGATTGGATTGCGTTAAGGCACAGCTCGGCGATGCCAGCTTAGCCATTTGAGAACTGTTAGAACAACCGGGTGTTTGGTCACTAGACTCCCTTTCGGGCGGAGCCTGCACTGTTGCAGAGATTAAAATTTTCTCGCCTGCGGGCGTATATTTGCAGGCATTATTTAGCAACTCTCCTAGAGCACGCTCTAAATAAGAGAGGTCAGTTTTCACAACGGGCAGATTGACCGCAACCTCCAGCTCTAACCCTTGCTGTTGATTATGAGCACGCGCTAAGAACGGCTCCACAATTTTGGGTAGCCAGGATTGTAAAGAAATCTCGCTAAGATTCAAGGACATTGTTTGCGAATCGAGTCGGGCAAGATCTAACAGATCATCAATTAAATTAATCTCGCGCTGACACTCATCTTTAAGCACTCGAAAATAGCGATCGAGCGGATTTGCCTGAGTCTTAAACATTCCCAAGTCGCGCAGGATGATGTCTAACATCTGAATCGCCATTTTGATGTTTGCCATCGGAGTCCGCAATTCATGAGACACCGTGCTGAGAAAGTCATCTTTGAGACGGTTGAGCTGCTCTAGCTCCCTAACCTGTTGGTGAGCCGCTTGAAAGAGACGCGCTTGGCGAATCGCGATCGCGCACTGATTGGCAACTTGCTGCACGAGGCGAATGTCTTGATCACTAAACTCGTAAAATGACTGGTTGACTAGCCACAAATCGCCCAAAACCCCCTTGTCATCCGAGATTGGACAAGCAAACATCGATACATTTCCCCGCTCTGGGTAAGCCAATAGAGAGCAAAATTGAAAATGATGACCCTTTAGAAGTTGCTCATAAATCTCTGGAAAATCTGCTAGTTGAGAAACTTTTCCCCTTGAAGGCGGAATCGCAGCCGCATATTCATAGCGAATCGTTGAAGTGCCCTGATCAATGTCAAAAATAGCCGCATTGCAACAGCCCACTCCCAGGCGTTTTGTTAACGCTTTGACTGCACTTTCAAGAATTTGATTCTCGTCTAAAGAATCACGGACTTTATCTGTAATTTGCTTCAACGTAGACTCAAAATCATAGGCAAGGCGAAGTTGAGCCGTGCGTGTTTGCACTTGGTGCTCTAAATTCACATTGAGCTGTTGAACCTGAAGATGCAACTCTGCCTGGTGAATGGCGATCGCGAGTTGATCTACTACATTGCAGACCACTTCAACGTCTGACTCTTGCCAAGGTAACGAAGAATCGCGGAGCAAATTTAAGCTGCCCCACAGCGCTTGATCTACCTGGAGCGGCACAATTAACCATGACCCATCTATCACGTCAGCAAACGCTCGATCGAGCGAGTTAATATCGTGTTGATCATGACTAATCTGAATAATTTCTAATTGTTTGAGGCGATCGGCGATCGCGTTTCCCTGATCTGATACGGTCATGCCCAGCAGACTTGGTGAATCAGCATCAGTGTGATAAGACACCGTTTGCCAAACCTGTTGTTCAGACAAATATTGCATAATGCTGACTCGATCGGCTTGCAGCAACTGCACAAATTCGGCTGTCGCGGTCGCAAACACCGTTTCTAAGTCGAGCGAGTTACGGATGGTTTGGATCACTCGATTGAGCGCTTTACTCCGTTGAATCTGCAACTGATGCTGGAGAACTTCGTTTGCCAGTTCTTGATTGGCGCGGAGAAGTTCAGCCGTGCGTTCTTGCACCTGTTGCTCTAAGCGAGTATTGAGCGTGTGTAAAGCTGCTTCTGTGTGTTTGCGATCGGTGATATCCATATCTACTGCTGTCACTATCCAGCAATCGGTTGACTCATCTCGTCGTGACGTTAAGCTTGCTGAAATCCAGCGTATGCTGCCGTCTTTGTGGCGAAAGCGATATTCGATCGTCACGGTTTGCGCTGCTAAAATATCTTGTTTGATCGGCACAATGACCGCTTCCAAGTCCTCTGGCAACACTCGACTAAGCCAAAGTTTTGAGTCTACCATTAGCTCTTGCGAGGTGTAGCCAAAAATTTTCTCACAACCTGTCGATCGATAGTCATAGACCCAGGTGCGATCAGCAAAGAATCGGAGGCTGGTGATCGATGTGACCGCGCTGTTGAGAATATCGTTTAAGGTCGCTTGAGAGGTTTGCCAACGCTGCTCGCCTTCTGATAAAGCCTGCACCAACTGCTGACGATGCGCTAGTTCTATCATTTTTTCATCGCTT
>JBBRMC010000644.1:0-2753 GCA_038231055.1 Leptolyngbyales cyanobacterium | reverse complement strand
CGCGATCACGCTCACCCCAGCGGATTTGATGGGTCTCCCTCAAGTCGGCAGAATTGGAGCCGGACTTCCCGCCGATCTCGTTTTATTTAAGGCACGCAGCTACAGCGAATTGTTATCTCGCTCACAGTACGACCGGATTGTGCTACGAGACGGCAAATCGATCAATACGGCTCTGCCCGATTATGCTGAGTTGGATGATCTCGCTCAACCTGTCTAGTTGTGGTCGATCGTCACCTGCGATACTGCCATTTAGAATTAAATTGTTTCTATTTAGTCGCGTAGTTGCCACGCAAGTCAAAGATTTGACACTGAAGAACTCAAAGTCCTCATCGCGAAACCTTCTTAGCAGTTTTAGAAGAGGTTTTAGACGATTTATAGTGATGAGCGACAAAAGAATATGGGTAAACGGTGAGCGCTTTCTCAGAGTGGCGAATGTAGATCGCAGATCAAGTAATGACTGGTATATTGCCCACAGCCCAAATATATCCGTTGCCGCTGTCTCCGATAGATAAAAGTGCCACCTAATCGATCCTCAAGTTTTAATCCGTGACCTTCTAGAATGTGCTGAAGCTCTGTCAGGTCGCGAACTAGATAGCGTTGTCCACTAGCATCGACAGCGATCGCTCCTTTGGATTCTAGTTGCAACCTTGCTGCTGCCCGCAAAATTGCAACGGTGTCCTTCTCTTGACCTAGAGCTGACCCAAACCAGAAGAAGAAGCCAACCGCACTAAATGAGAAACCCAGTAGGAAGATGGCTAGGAGATTTTTGTAATCAGTAATCATTGATGATTTGTGGTGGAGATCGCCGCGTCTGTTCATCGAGCGTCTAGAAAATTTGGATACCAATTTCCTTTCAAAATCGACCTAAGATGCATAAGAAATGTTTACACACGTCTGATGACTTTGACAAACGCTAGCCCGATTAACCTGAGTCTGCTGATCGCCGAGCTTGCAGGACTCGATCTAATTACGGATGCCAATCAGATTTTCAAATTGTCTCAAGACTATTACACCTTTAGCCCGGTACTACAGCCCCTCCTGGGAGACAAAACAGGCGATTTGGTCGTGCGTCCCGCTAACGAAGCCGACGTTCTCAGAGTGGCAGCCGCGTGTGTAAAGTTCAAAGTGCCGCTTACCGTGCGCGGAGCCGGAACCGGAAACTATGGGCAGTGTGTTCCTCTCGACGGTGGTGTGATTCTTGATATGACACGAATGACTGCCATTCACTGGGTCAAACCCGGACTCGCCTGTGTCGAACCAGGGCTAAAAATGGCGGCAATGGACAAGCAAACCCGCGAAAGCGGCTGGGAAGTCCGCATGGCTCCTTCGACTTATCGCACGGCTACGATCGGAGGATTCATCGGCGGTGGCAGTGGAGGCATCGGTTCTGTCACCTATGGGCAACTGCGCGATCGAGGCAACCTTCATGCCGTTCGCGTCGTGACGATGGAAGATCAGCCTCGCGTGATTGAGCTTAGAGGCGACGACGTTTATAAAGTCGCTCACGCCTATGGCACCAACGGCGTTATTACTCAACTTGAAATTCCCCTCGCTCCTGCATATCCCTGGGCAGAAGTGATCGTCAACTTCTCAGATTTCATGTCTGCCGCTAGATTTGGACAAGCACTCACCAATTCTGATGGGTTGATCAAAAAATTAGTCTGCGTGTGTGCGGCACCGATTCCGACTTATTTTGCAGCTCTTCGTAGCTATATCCCTGATGGCACCCACTGCGCTCTGGTCATGATCGCTGAGAGTTGTTTAGAACCCTTAAGTGAATTGGTTGAGGAATTTGGGGGCACGATCGGCTATCAAAAAACCGCTCAAGAAGCCAGCAAGGGCATTACGCTCGGCGAATATTCCTGGAATCACACGACACTTCACGCCCGTAGTGTCGATCCGTCGCTGACTTATCTCCAAACGCTTCTCCCTGACGACAATCTTGCCTTGCTTGAGCATCTCTATCACTACTTCGGCAATGAAGTGATGCTTCATTTGGAATTTTTGCGCGTCGGTGGCTCTGCCCGTCCTGCGGCTCTGCAAATCGTCCGCTACACGACTGAAAAGCGTCTCAACGAGATCATTGCCTATCACGAATCGAAAGGTGCATTCATCTTCAATCCGCACACTTACATTCTTGAAGATGGCGGCATGAAAACGGTAGATATTGAGCAACTCAAATTTAAAGAAATGGTTGATCCCTACGGGCTACTAAATCCTGGAAAAATGCGCGCTTGGCTAGAGCGATCGGGGCAAAATCTTCACACTGCATGAAAAACACTTCACAGTCGGGCACTCGACCCCACAAAACGGTATAAAACTAAGGAACTGTTTTCAAATAACGTCTAGCGAATTGGCAGCTTGATGAGGATTGCTTGAACAGTACTGATTTTGAGCAATCATCTCTGTAGTGAGCAATGAACGCATAAATTAGGGAGTGAAATTCCAGCGTGATATTTGATTGTATTGTCGTAGGTGCCGGACCCGCCGGAGGAACTGCTGCTTATCATTTAGCAAAACGTGGGCGATCAGTGTTGGTGTTAGAACGAGAAGCACTGCCTCGATATAAACCCTGTAGCGGTGGCGTGTCGCCCGCGATCGCCCAATGGTTTGATTTTGACTTCTCACCCGCAATTTCCCTCAAAGTCGATGCGATCCGCTACACCTGGAAGGTGGGCGATCCCGTCGAAGCGACGCTCAACACACCAGAACCGATGTGGATGGTTAAACGCGATGTGTTTGATTACTTTCTG
>JBBRMC010000643.1:0-2754 GCA_038231055.1 Leptolyngbyales cyanobacterium | reverse complement strand
AGCTTTCCAGCGATCGTGGGCATTGCCGATATGATGCTCAAATCATCTGACGTGACGCTGGTTGGCTACGAAAAAACAGGAGGCGGACTTTGCACCGCTGTCGTGCGTGGTGGGATTTCAGATGTGCGATTGGCAGTCCAAGAGGGCACTGACCTTGCCGCTCAATTTGGGCAGAAAGTCTCAACGCTGGTCGTCCCTCGCCCACTGGCAAATCTAGAAGCGGTGCTACCGATCGGAACCAAACTTGCCGAACTTGCTAAGGGACGGCATGGCAATCCGTTTCGCAATCAGGCAGTGGGCTTACTCGAAACTCGCGGATTTCCGGCAATGGTGGGCGCAGCAGATGCCATGCTCAAATCGGCTGATGTGACCTTAACCGCTTACGAGATGATTGGGTCAGGGCTCTGCACCGCCATTATTCGCGGCTCGATCGCTAACGTTGCCATGGCGATCGACGTGGGTATGCAAGAAGCCGAGCGCATCGGAGAATTGCATTCTGTCATGGTGATTCCTCGTGCCCTTGAAGATCTCGATCAAACCCTGCCGCTTGCAAGCTGTTGGATCGAAGAATTGCAGCCCTTGCGACTGCCGATCGAACTCAAAGAAACCGAAAAAGAACTGGTGGCGTTACCCGAACTTCAGCAAGAACTGCAATCGCTGGCACCGACCCAAACAGGGCTGCAACTTCCAGAATCTCGCCAACCCAACACTCAAGACTTGCTAGAACTCGCAATGCCGATCCCTCAAGAAGAGGCGGTTGAGGTGACTCCAGCGATCGAGCTTAATGAACCTAAGCAGTCTTTGGAAGAAGACGTGTAAAAACGTAGAGTGGTGTGCAAACTGTCATAGGGCAGGGCATTCTAGACATACACCTACTTCGTTCCTATCTAATGGCGGATTATCCTGCTCTTTCCCCAGAGCAAACTTCCTCTGAAATCATTCGTCAGCTAGAACAGGATGCAAACGCCGTTCGCATTAAAAAGCTGATTTTATACGCTTGCAAAAGCTGGTGGGAGAATGACCCCAATCGACTCAGTGGGATCAGTCTGCAAACCCTGGTGCAAGAGTTGCGCTATCTCAACCCCACATTAGAGCATCTGCGATATAAATTACATCTCCTGGTGGGCACCCTCAGCAAACAAGAAGAATATCTTCAAGTCGCAGCTACGATCATAGAAAAGTTGACAGGTCTATATAGAGTTGGGGTTCCGCTTGAGAAAACGACGAGCAACGCCAATTCAATCCATGAGATCGGGGGCGAATTACAAACCAAAATTACAAAACGATTAGAACAAGAAGCTGAGTCTAGCCGCATCAAAAAACTGATGATCTGTGCGGTTCACAAATATTGGGAACTTGACCCGCTTAAAGTTGACCAAGCAGAGATTGATAAACTCATCAGCAACTTGGTGCATCAATATCCGACGATCGAGAGTTTGCAAATTGGGCTGGCGGCGATCGTCAAAAGCTTAAATAAGCCGAGTGAATATGCCGCGATCGCCAATATGATTTTACGTGAAATGGGTAAACTTTACTCTCAAGAAGAGCGGGTTCCCAGTCCAGCGTCTACAGACGATTTGGTGCCTCAAGAAGTCGTGCCGATATCTCATCCAGCAGAGCCAGCGATCGAGCTGTTCGATATGCGGTTAGAGATTGTCAAGTTTGCCAATCCGCTTCGGACAAAAATTCTGCTGTTTTCTCTGGTCTACTATCCATTCACTTATAAAGAACAAGATTGGTCAAATCTAAAGCTTTACAGCCTTGAAGGACTACTTCGCAGCGTCACAACTATCTGCAACTCCGTGGAAGATTTGCAATCAACGCTAGAAGCAATGGCACAACAGTTAACTCCACCCGAAGACTATACCGAGGTTGTCAGCGTGATTATCAAAAGCTTGAAACCAGGGTATGTCAAGCTTCAGCAGCACGTTCGGCAAGCATTACAGAGCAGCCCGGCTGAAGTTACACAGGCAAACTCGACGCAAGTCCTAATGACTACAATGCCGAAGTCAAATTCAGCCATCAGGAATCAAGACTCATGAACGGTCAAGAAGTGCTGGGTCGCTATGAATCGGGAAATATAAACTTCACAAGAGAAAATCTGAGCGGAGCCAATCTGACAGGAGCAGATTTAATTGGAGTCAATTTAGCTCATGCTGACCTTCATCACTCAATCTTGATCTTTGCGTATCTGAATCGATCGAATCTCACTTACGCCAATCTCAAAGGCGCTAAGCTATGCGGTGCAAATCTCAGTCAAGCAATCCTGTGTAATGCAAATCTACGAGATGCCGATTTACATGGAGCCATTCTCTATGGGGCAGATTTGCGAGGAGCTGACTTGAGTTTGACAACCTTGCTAGACGCAAATTTTAGAGATGCCGATTTGCGAAACGTCAATTTCAGTGGGGCAGACTTGCGCGGGGCTTGCTTGCGCGGGGCAAACCTCCGGGAAGAGAAACGTGCCTATCAGGGCGCAAACTTGCGGGGTGCCGATTTGCGGGGTGCCGACTTACGAGGGGCAAACTTAGCTGGGGCTGATCTGAGTCGATCGAGCCTAATCGGGGCAAACCTCAGTGAAGCTAACCTCCGCAATGCAGACCTCACCGAAGCCAATCTAGCCGACGCAATTCTCAACGGAACGTTTTTGACCGATGCAATTCTCACCGATGCCAATCTCAGCCAAGCGACGCTACGCAACTGCAAGTTAAACCGTGCTCAATTAAATGAGGCGAATTTAGCAGACGCTGACTT
>JBBRMC010000642.1:0-2757 GCA_038231055.1 Leptolyngbyales cyanobacterium | reverse complement strand
GCCGCTCACCTCACTGATAGGACACACTGGGCGCGTTTGCTCCGTCACGTTTAGTCGCGATCAGCAAACGCTTCTTAGCAGCAGTGATGATCACACCGTTAAACGCTGGAGACTCGCCACAGGAATCTGTCTGCAAACGCTACACGATCAAGATTGTGTCAAGTCAGCCATCTTTAGCGCCGATGAAGAAACCATCATTAGTGGCGGATTAGATCACACCCTCAAATTCTGGAACACCACGACAGGAGCCTGTGAAAAAACCTTACCCGGACACCACGATCGCATCTGGTCAGTGGCTTGCAGTGGTGATGGCACCACGATCGCCAGTGGCAGTGAAGACGAAACGCTGCGTCTCTGGGATGCAAAAACCGGAGCGTGTCTGTCTGTGTTTCGCAATCCTCGTCCCTATGAAGGCATGAATATTACTGCAATAACAGGCTTAACCGACGCTCAAAAAGCAACGCTCAAAACGCTAGGAGCCACCGATGCTAATGAAGCAACAGCGTCTTAAGCAAGGACAACCTTCATAACTGTAATCTGCACTACATCTACTAATGCCTGAAAACATTAGAGTCTATAATCGTATTTTGCCAGTAACTAGTTACCATTTAGATCAGTGGGATACTGAGTATAAGCGTTGATCGAAGTTTAAGGAATTGATTCTTTGGGTGCATCCTTTGACATGATTCAGCCCACCGGGGTCAACCGTTTCGGTCGTTGATAACAGTAGTGAAGCCCTTGAAGCTTTGTGTCAAAGTTGTGTCCACCCTAAAGAGCTAAACCAGACGTTGTTACCAGAATCATCCAGAATTCAAGCGGTCTACGGGCTACAGTCTCCCTTTGAAGATTTGCCCAAAGCGATTGAGGGTCTTAGCGAGACTGAGCTGCGGCTTCAGCTTCAGTACGCTCAATCAGCTTTGCGCGCCCATGAGCAGCGACTGCAACTTGTCCTAGAAGCAACTCACTTAGCCACCTGGGAGTGGGACGTTTCGACCGATGAAATCTGCTGGTCGTGTAACCTTGAGCCAGTCCTCGGTTGGACAGCAGACACGATGTCTATGACCTACAAAGCCTGGATGCAGCAAGTGCACCCTGACGATCGACTCCGCTTTACGTTAATGACTGCATTTACAGTCGCGGCAGATCGTGACTGTGTTAACGAATATCGACTACTGCAACCCGACGGCAGTTTTCGCTGGTTGCAAAACAAAGGGCGAGTGTTTTGTGATGACGATGACCAGCCGCTTAAAGTGTTGGGGGTGACGCAGCAGATTGATAAGCTTGACAGAAACCAGGTTGAGCCACTCTCTGAACAATTTATGAGTCGGCACGAGTTTAAGCTGCTCAAGTCTCGATTTATTGAAACGGTATCGCATACGTTTCGGACTCCGCTCACGATCGTGCAAACTGCCGCAGAGTTGCTAGATAACTATGAAGGGTCTATTGCCAAAAAACAGGAGCGCTTTCAACAAATTTATGGGGCAGTTCAGCAGATTACTCAATTCTTAGATGAGGCGATTCATCAAGTAGAAACCGAAGAACTTTAACTGAGATTTTGCACCCGCCTCTTCACTGCGATGGTGTCCCGCCCGTGAATGGAATTCCGGGCTAGCCTTGCGAAGTCCCTTGAAATGGACTGAATTGCCGAGGGAGTTCTAATCGGGTGCAAAATCTCAGTTAGCCTCCAATTTGCGACATGGTACGGCTATAGGTGCCGACGGTGCCAGACTGACGCTGTTTGTAATTAATTTCTGGTTTTAGCATCAACAGATCGCGGACTTGTTCTCGCAAATCGGAGGTCGGCACGCCCGATCGTAGCCCTGTTTTAAGATCAAGCTGTCCGTCTTCGTTGAGCAGACACGGGCGCAGCCAACCATCGGCAGAGAGTCGCATTCGATTACAGCGATCGCAGAAACATTCTGACATTTGACTGATAAATCCCAGGGTTCCTTTCGCCCCCGGAATTTGAAACACCTCGGCAGGTCCATTTCCTTTCACCTGCGATTCAGTCAGCCCCCAGCGATCGCGAATTTGTTGGCGCAAGTCTTCCGAACTCACCCATCCTTTGTGATTAAAAAGGTCATCGTTTCCGATCGGCATAAACTCAATGAATCGGATATGCCACTCTCGATCGAGACTCAATGCTGCTAGATTCAATACTTCATGGTCGTTGATCCCCGGAATCACCACCACATTCAGCTTTAAGGGATTAAAGCCAACTCGATAAGCCGCTTGAATGCCATTCCAGACTGGTTGCCAGCGCGATCGTCCGCGATTGCCGACGATTTTATCGAAGGTTTCTGGTTCTAATGAATCCAAACTAATATTGATGCGCCGCAGCCCTGCGTTATAAAGATCCTGTGCTAGTCCTTCTAGCAAAAAGGCGTTGGTCGTCATTGACAAATCTTGGGTTTCAGGAAATTGAGCGATCTCCTCGACAATTTTCACCACCCCCGGACGAATCAGAGGCTCACCGCCCGTCAGCCGAAATCGGGTAAACCCGACGGGAATGAAGACTTCACGCAGGAGGGTTGAGAGTTCTGCTTGAGTCAGCAAATCTTGCTGCAACACATAGTCGATGTCTGCGCCCTCTGGCATACAGTATTGACATCGAAAGTTGCAGCGATCGACCAGGCTAATTCGGAGATAGTCAACTTGATTCATGCCTCCATTGTGACGGATGAATGCGATCGCTTCAACAATTCGGGGTGAATAGGAGGAATGGGGGTTGGTTGGGGATGTCGATCAGAATTGAGG
>JBBRMC010000641.1:0-2764 GCA_038231055.1 Leptolyngbyales cyanobacterium | reverse complement strand
TTGAAGATAATGCCCTCACCCTAGCCCTCTCCCCAAGGAGAGGGAACCAGAGAATCTTGAAAGTCCCTCTCCTTAGGGAGAGGGGTTTGGGGTGAGGGTTCTTAGTTGCACCTCGCGTATTACAGGTAATATCGTACCGTTGTCACCACTCGGCTTTTCTTCGTTCGCAGGGCTGCTTTGAGAAATAAAGTCGTCTGGTTGTGCAAAACGCTTTCCCACCAGCGACGGGGCACAAAGGCAGGAATGATGATGGTAGACAACACATCAGGATGTTGGTTTTCAAAATCGCTGACAAACTGGAGGATGGGCGTAACCACCGATCGATAGGGCGACTCCAAAATATACAGCTCAATATCGGACTCTAACTCCTGCCATCGAGTTTGCAGCTTCTCGCGATTGGTTGAGCCTGTGTCTACATGAATCGCGACGACTTCATCCCCAATGCTTCGGGCATAGTCCAATGCCTCGACGGTGCCTCGGTGAAGTTGACCGACAATCACGATCGCGGGATGGGTTGCCTCTGCCCCTCTCGGTCGAGCCATATAGCTGCGGGGTGCTAACTCCTCAATGCTGAGGCGGCTTGCCACATACTGATAGTGCTTACGAATGCTGCCAAAGAGCCAGACTAAAAGCGGAATTGCAATGACGACAATCCAAGCCCCGATCGCAAACTTCGTCCAAATCACGACGATTAAGACGATCGCCGTCGCCAAGGCTCCCAGTCCATTCATAAAGGCGCTGGCTTGCCACCCACGACTTTTGCCCTTATGCCAATGGATTACCATCCCTGCTTGAGAGAGGGTAAAGGATGTAAACACTCCCACAGCATAAAGGGGAATAATTTGTGTCGTGTCGCCCTTAAAGACCACAATCAGGACAGCCGCACAAATACTCAGCAGTAGAATTCCGTTGGAGTAGACGAGGCGATCGCCCAAAAGCGCCAGTTGCCGCGGCAAAAATCCGTCTCGTGCCAAAAAGTAGCAGAGACGCGGAAAGTCTGCATAACTCGTGTTTGCGGCTAACAACAAAATCGCCGGAGTTGCAAACAAAATCAGGAAATAATAGAGGGGTGAAATTCCAAAAATTTGACGACTCAGCAGTGACAAAACCGTTTCTGACTCGCTAGGCACCAGTTGATAGATGTGAGCCAGATATGTAATGCCCAAAAACATAGCACCGAGAATAATTCCTAGATAGAGTAACGTCTGACGGGCATTAATCCACTCTGGCGGCTTAAAGGCAAGCACTCCATCTGAGATAGCTTCGACTCCAGTCAGAGCGGTGCAGCCCGCAGAAAAGGCTCTCAAAATCAAAAACAACCCCAGTTGCTCAGTTATCTGATGGACGGTTTCACCCGCTGGGATCGGAGTGAGCTGTCCTGTCACTTGATTAAATAGACCTACGCCAATCAGCACAAAAATGCTGACGATAAACGCGTAAGTCGGCACCATGAAAATCTTTCCAGACTCTTTTACGCCTCGTAAATTAGCCAGCATGACGAGAAAGATGGCAAACAGACAAAGCTCTACCGTGAAGGGACGCAAAAATGGAACGGCAGACACAAAGTTATCGATTCCGGCTGAGACGCTGACTGCCACCGTAAGAATGTAGTCGATTATCAGCGAGGCACCTGCGATTAACCCTGGCAGTAGCCCCAGATTGCCACGCGCCACAACATAAGATCCGCCGCCTTTGGGGTAAGCCCGAATCGTTTGACGGTAAGACAGCGTCACAATGACCAGCAGCACGACGATCGCCAGCGAGATCGGCAGCGAAAATCCAAGAACGCCTGCGCCAGAACCTGCCGCGACTAGAACGAGGAGCGTTTCTTGAGTCGCATAAGCAACCGAGGAGAGCGCATCCGAAGAGAGCACGGCTAGGGCGGCGGCTTTGGTTAATCGTTCTTCGTCATGAGCACTGGTTGGTAGCGATTTGCCCAATAAAAATTGCTTAACTTGAGAGAAACTCATGGAGAGAAATCACCTTCAGTTTTGAAGAGATGGGTTGATAAGAGGCGGAGGTCAGAAGACTCATGCTTCAGAACGTTGCGATCATAGATCAGATAAGGGAAACGAGATCATGTGAGTTAACAGGTGTTTTCTCGGTTGGCTGATCTTCCGGTAGATTTAATTCTGTCCAGCGCTAACTTAAGATCAAGATATCTCTTTTAAAACGGATAAAGGGTCAGGCTAAAAATGAGTTCACTGCGCGATCGCTTTAATCAATTTTCTGGCAAAACTCGGTTTGTCGTCTGTCGGCTATTTATCCATCTTGCAGGTAAAGAAGTAGCTCCGTTGCTGGGAGTGCTCAACAAAGCAGCGCGGCAAGCCGTCGATGCCGAAGGCGATATGCAAGTTTTGGGCGAAGGACTGGTCGAAATTTGTCAAAGTCTTCTGCAATATCAAACCTATTGGCAGTCGGCGGGCAATGAGGGCGACGTGTTTTGGAACGAAGGAGAAGCTGGCGACTATGTGAACGAATTGTTTACTGACTCTGCTCAACGCTATTTAAGTGCACCCGAACTGGAAGATGCATCTGGGCAACCTGTTGATCCGCTATCTTTACCCGTGACGCAGAATTTGATTGTGATGATCACGATCGCTGCCGAAGGTGAGGTTCCTGCCCTGGAAACCGATCTTGCAAGCGTCCGAGCTTTAGAGGCAGGATTAAAATCAATCATCAATTTGCACTACCAAGAACGCTTACAGGCAATTCAGGTGCATTTCTCCCCAGCGCGACTGGGTGAAGAACTCGACCCCGACCA
>JBBRMC010000640.1:0-2778 GCA_038231055.1 Leptolyngbyales cyanobacterium | reverse complement strand
GATGCGGCTCCTTTGATGAGATGGATGACTGGATGCAGATGTCTGCTTAGGAAACTATAGCGGGCTGGGCGTTGCTGATATCCTCGTTATCCTGGAAGGTCGTTATCCTGGAAGGAGTAATCCAAACATAGGCATCTATGCAGCGCTCCGATCGCTCTCCTCAATCCGTTTCTAGTCACCAAATTGCCACGATCGCAGCGATTTTGGGCGCGATCGTGGTGAATGCACTCTCTAATTTTTTCCCCCTGAATGGGCTGAGCATCGGCGCAATTTCAAACACGCTGTTTGGCGAGGTGTTAGTGACTCCTGCTAATTATGCGTTTGCGATTTGGGGTGTGATTTATTTAGGGCTGATTGCTTTCGGAATTTATCAAGTCGCTCCCGCTCAACGAAACAATGCTCGGTTGCAAAAGGTACGATCGCCCATCATTGCTGCCTCTCTCTTTCAAATCCTGTGGGTGTTTGCCTTTCAAGGACGGTTATTTTGGCTCTCAGTCGTGGTGATGATTGGCATTTTGTTGTCTCTAGTCTTCGCATTCTTGCAGCTTAAAACAGTAGACGATCGCCTCTCTCGTGACGACAAATGGCTGATTCAAATTCCCATCAGCGTTTACTTTGGCTGGATCACCGTTGCCACTGTAGTGAATATCGCATCCGCTCTCTATCATTCTGGCTGGACGGGTAGCGGCATCTCTCCCGCAATCTGGACGGTGACCTTATCAGCAATTAGCGCAGCGATCGCGGCAGTCATCACCCTTCGATATCGCGATATTGCATTTCCGTCAGTGATTATTTGGGCATTGGTCGCGATCGCCATTCGTCAAACGAATCAACCCATTATTTTGATCCCCGTGATCGGACTCGCGATCGCGCTAGGCTTACTGATTCTCTTCGTGCGGTTCAGACCCAGCACAGTTGCCTGATGGTTCTGGTTTCTCTGATAGTTAGCACGCGTGAATTTTGATTTTAAACCCTGAAGATAGGCGTTTTCGATAGTATGGATTGAAGTAATGTTTAATAACTCTATAAAAATCTGCCAGGTGTTGTTCAGATTCTAAGCCCAGAGCCGTGCAAGTTTCTTCTGATTCAGACCCCAATCGTCTTCCTCAACTGTCTCATGCTCCCCGTCTTCAGAGACTCCTCGATCGACTGAGTGGCAGCATGGAGCGAGATCGTTTAGTCCAAGAAATCACTGATCAACTGCGAGATACGCTTGAAGTCGATCGCGTGGTTCTCTATTATTTCTATCGCCAATGGAAAGGGCAAGTCACCTTTGAATCATTAAGTTCTGACGAATGTTCTATTTACGGCTCAACGGGACCTGATGAATGCTTTAACGGTGACTATGCCCAGATGTATTTAGAAGGACGAGTTCGAGCCATCTCAGACATTGAGACAGAAGCGATCGCCCCCTGTCACCGTGAGTTTCTTCGCACGATGCAGGTGCGTGCTAATTTAGTCGTCCCAATTTTGACCCAGAAGGGGTTGTGGGGATTGCTCGTGGCTCATCATCGATCAATCCACCCGTGGTCACCCTCTGACATTGAGCAGATGAAATCAGGAGCAAAAACCCTGGCGATGGCTCCCTCAATTCAAGAAAGCTAGCGCGTGGTTAAACCGTTGGGTCTTCGTTGCTATCCTGCTCTAAACTGAAGTTTGGGGCGAAGCAGAATCGAAGCGAGAAAAGTCTGAACCATGCCCTAGCGATCGAACTCGTCTTCAACGTCTCGCGTCTCAAGTTCTGGTGGGATCATCAGAGGCTCAAACACTGGACAATATCCATCCAGCGTCACTTTAAAGTTAAACAACGGCGAACTCGGATTCCAACAGCGTTGCCCTCGACAGTGACGACAATTTGAGCAACAGTCTTTTAGCGTCCCGTCTGCCCAAATTGGTGAGCGATCGCCCCCTGGGCTTAATAACTCTCGCTGGTGCAGCCCCCGCAAAACGAGATCTTCGCCTTGCCAACGCGCTTCAATCAACCCTGTGTCTGCCAGAGTGCGCCAGCGAGGATCAGCCATAATCGCATCGGGTAGCGTAATCGTCACCACCGTTCCCAATTCGGCTAATTCTCCCTCATAGATATTGTCTGGGGCGGCAGGTTGCAGAAAGGTTTCTCCGATCGGTAGCTCAACTAAGGCTCCGACCGAGGGCGAATGCAGATGATATCGGTTGTGCAGTTCTTCTAAGCCCGTCAAATCAGATAGATAGGTCGGCGACCCGTGAACAAACAGCACGTGCTGAGGACGCAAATTGTGAATCAGTTGCGTCGTACTCGGTCCATCGCAATGCTGTGCTAGCAAATAAGATTCGACACTCACCTGCACCGCCTCAGACGTAAGAAACGATGAAAGCTCGTGAGGATCGATCTCTAGCTGGCTGCTTTGCTGAGGAAAGAGCACCAGCCATGAAGAATCGGAGTGACAAAACTCATTCAGGTCAACGGTTAAATCTGTCAAAATGATGCAGGGAGACTCGATCGACGATCGTTGATCGGGCTGCAAATGTCGCACACGAGGGCGCACTCGCTCATCCCAAAAGAGGGGTTGGTGACGCGCAAAGTTCTGCACAGAACTGGGCAGATGAGGCAGCAAATCTAAGTAGGCATCACAGCCTGCGGCAACGGTGCCATCAACCCAGATCGTTAAATCCCGACCCGTGAATAAATGATGGCTCCGCAGCAGCATCAGCAATTCTTGCCCCAAACCGAGAGTCGGCAACGGCAGCAAAACAGACTGCCCGTTCGCGATCGCGTGACAAATGCGCTCGATCAGTTTG
>JBBRMC010000639.1:0-2796 GCA_038231055.1 Leptolyngbyales cyanobacterium | reverse complement strand
TTATTGCTTAGATGAGCCTGACAAGCATCATAACGAACGGCTGATTCACAAAGCCATTCAGCAATATGAGGGTGACACGAGCCAGGTTTTGGTCGCGACTAAAGGAGGACTAATGCGTCCTAACGGGGCTTGGACACAGAACGGTAACCCTGACCATTTGCGAAAAACCATTCGTGAGAGCCATGCAGCCCTGGGAGGACAGGAGCCGATCGCGCTTTGGCAATACCACTCTCCTGATCCCAACTATTCCATCCAAGATTCACTGACTCCGGCAAAAGAAGCCGTTGCAGAGGGGTTAATTCGATTTGTGGGGGTGTCTAACTTCTCGGTTGAGCAGATCAAACGCGCTCGCGAGGTGGTCGAGATTGTCTCAGTGCAAAACCAATACAATCCCTGGCATCGTCAACCAGAGTCAGACGGAGTGCTGGACTATTGTCAGGCTGAGGGTTTAACCTTTTTGCCGTGGAGTCCGTTGGGGGGCAGTCGGCGCGTTAAAGAATTAAGCAACATGACCGCGATCGCTCGTCTTGCCCAAGAAAAACAAATCTCCGTCTATGCCCTGGTGCTAGCGTGGATGTTGGCAAAATCTTCCTGCATTGTGCCGATTCCGGGGGCGACAAAGCCTGAGAGCATCACTGACTCAGTGACAGCGGCTCAAGTTAGACTCACGGATGAAGACGTAGCGGTGCTCGATCGGGCAACTCGATCTTGAATCGTCAGATCCCCTTCTTCGAGAAGTAGGGGATCTATTTATAATATTGAGCAGTTGACGGAAAGAAATGCTACCTTCTCTTCATCCACGCTCCGTTTAGACGCATTCCTGAATATCGTAATGTTCAACGCTACCGAAATTTTTATCGATGCTTTCGTCGGGCTGCTTCAAGAAGGCTATCACCGCACCTACGGCAACCTAAAGTCTAGCTATGCTGACATCTTGGGTTGGGCGGGCAGCATGGCACTCGAAAACATTGCCAATAGCGATGCCCTCTATCATGACGTAGAGCACACCATTCTCGTCACGTTGGTCGGGCAAGAGATTTTGCGCGGTAGACAAATCCGAGATGGGGGAGTCTCTTGCGAAGACTGGCTGCACTGCATCATCTCACTCAACTGTCATGATATTGGCTATGTCAAAGGGGTCTGCCGCGACGATTGCAATGGTTTCTATGCGACGGGCATTGATCACACAATGATTAGCCTGCCGCCAGGTGCCAGCGATGCGAGTTTGACTCCTCATCACGTCGATCGAGGCAAACTCTTCATCGAGGAGCGGTTTGGCGGACACAAGCTGATTGATGCCGAGATCATCAAGCACAATATTGAGCTGACGCGCTTTCCGGTGCCTAATGCTGAAGATCACCGAGACACCATTCACTATCCGGGGCTGGTGCGAGCGGCAGATCTCATCGGTCAACTTAGTGACCCTCGCTATTTGAAGAAAATTAACGCTCTGTTTTATGAGTTTGAAGAGACCGGAGTCAACAAAGCGCTCGGCTATCAGCATCCAGGTGACTTACGGAAAAATTACCCCAAGTTCTTTTGGAATGGTGTTCATCCTTATATTCAGGATGCTTTGCGCTATTTGAATCTGACCCAACAAGGACAGCAAATCGTAGCAAATCTTTACGCCAATGTATTTGTAGTAGAACACGAGTAGAGGTTGATTCACGCAGAGAATTGCAACTTAACCTCTTTGATGTAGAGTAAAAAACCACTGGCTACTCTCGCATCATTTTTTGTAACGATGACTACGAATGACTCACTCTGATTTGCAGGCTCAAGCCCGAAGTATTCTGGATGCGATCGCCTTTACATCCTTTGAGCAGTGCCAACCTTTAAGCCGTGAGTTTAGTAGTATTCCTGCGCGTCCCGGCATTTATGCAATGCGGCACAAGGCTGATGGGTTGCTCTATATTGGTAAAACAAAGAGTTTACGTGGTCGCTTTAGTGGTGGACATAAAGCTTTTTTGTGGGCATGGCTTGACAAGTACAACGATGAAGATGTGCGGATCGCAGTACAGATCATTTCGTATTGGGAAAACCCCGCGTTACTATTGGAGCTAGAAGCCATTATTCTAAGAGCCACTGAACCCCCCTACAACGCCCAGATTCCCACTGAAAGGTGATGCTATGCAAGCCAAACTTCAAGAGCAACTTTCTCCGGCTGATGCTGAAGTCATTTTAAGGCGATTGCCTGAGCGGATTCAGACGGCTCTGATTAAGCGTGCTGCTGAGATTGAGTATCCCATCGAAGCAGTGATTGAGATGGCGGTCGCGAGTTTCCTTGATTCAGAGGCGCTGGGTTTTGTAGATTGCAAGCCAGGGCGAGGTCAATAGAGCGTTGTAGTTGGCGATTGCAAGGTCTAAGATGCCCATGCACACCGACTGCCGAGAGTCGATGGTTATGATGCAGAGCTTGTCTGGGGCGGGTGATGGGCAACGTTAGGCTGACCGAGAATGCGGCAAAATCTCAGTGAGCTTCTGCTCGATCGCATCAATCCACCCGTTGCAGCGGGGTCAATCTTGGATCGATAATTCTTCGCCCAACATCAGGAAATTTGACCGCTAAACAGATTTTGTTGCCCGAATCGAACACATGAGTCACTTCACCGACTCCAAATCGCTTATCAACTACAAGTTCGCCGACACTCCAGTCGGTTTCGACGCTGCTGGAACTCTGGACGGTCGATCGCTGCGGTTTAGCCACTGCTGATTTTGTCGCTTTAACGGTTGTCTTGATGTTTGACTCCATCAAGTCTTTAGGCATCTCTTTTAAGAATGCCGATGGTTGAGCCA
>JBBRMC010000638.1:0-2798 GCA_038231055.1 Leptolyngbyales cyanobacterium | reverse complement strand
TTTGACGCTATAGTGTCCGCGAGTCGTTAACTTCAAGAGAATTTGTTGAGGGTGACAATAGCTCAGTATTGCATCATCGCCCAATCTACCGCAGACAATCTTATTGAATGAGAATTCAATAAGATTGGTTTTTGCAATGTTGTTTCGCCCCCTAAATCCCCCATTCTGGGGGACTTTGAGAGAGAAGAAATTCTAGAAGTTAAGGCAGTTTCGCGGTTCAAAGTCCCCCAAATTTGGGGGATTTAGGGGGCAGAAGCCGAATTAAACGAAGTGAAACCGCGAGAATTACAGGTTGTTTAATTCACAATCCTTAGCAAGTCGTCAATTGTGAATAGTCACTCATTGCCGCAATTTCAACAACTCTTGAGGAGACGCAATTAGCTTCAGCTTCAAAAAGAAAATTTCTTCCTGATCGTTCAGCGTAAATCGCCACGATACACCCACGCCAAACCAGGGCGTTTTCACTCGACCCGTGACCTCAATCTCAGTGCAGCCATCGTCTAAAACTTGCCCGATCGTTTCCTGTTGCGGGTAAGCCGTGATTCCCTTCGCTTCCACTTCGAGATAGCGGGCAATCTCGTCTCGACCGACGATCGGTGACTCAAACGGCGGATGCAGTGTGCCATCGATTGCAAACTGCTGGCTTACCGCCTCATAGTCACCCGCAGTGAATGTCTCGAAATACTTCAGAATCGCGGGGGTTTTAATATCTACGATCGCGACAATCTCGTCAAGCTGTGAAGTTGCTGGATCAGAGCTAGTGGTTTGCATAGCGGTTTGACATTAAAGTTTAACCGCACAATATACAAAAGAAGCAGGACTTGTCCTGCCTCTAGGGAGATATTTGACTAATTGAGTTGACCGAGAAGAATCTCGATAGACCTCATATTGCAACATATCTTCACAAAAAGCAATCAATATCGCAGATTACTCCGCTCAACGATACAAGGCGCTATCAACTGTAACCCTAAAAAACTCGCCCTCCGATGCAAATTGGTCAGTGCCAAAATACCAGCCAATCCGCAGACGAGTTGGAATCGTGTAGCCGTCGAATGTTCCTTCTTCCTCCACAATTCCGCCAAAGTCTGCATAGTGGAATTCGTTACCCTCTGGGTTGCCCCACCGCGATAGCCTTAACGTCTTGAGCTGTCCCCGATCGTCAAGAGTGAGCAAGAGGGTTGCGGTCTCGCCCTGCGCCGCAAATTTGGCGCACAGATCAGAGTCATCGGTCGTCCAAGCCACATCATGACGACAAAAGATCGATGGCAACCAAATTGACTCTGCCTGAACTCGCCCTCCTGCTGAACGAGTAATGTCGGAGCCTGAAGCGTTGACCATAGGAAACAGTCCTAAAAGCTTCCAATGCATAGCACCAACCCCATCTACCAGGGAATCTGAGCCTACAACGGGTAAACCGTTCATCCAGACTGTGGCACGCCAAATCATCCCCCGGTTCCAGCAAATAACCTGCTCAGCCGTGAAGGGAAGCCAGCCTCGAAGTTTGATTTCACCGTGCATCCGCAACCGCACCGCAGAGGCAAGTTTTGTGTTAGGCGCGATCGCGTGGTCAAGATATCGTTGTGCTGCCTCTGGAATACCTGTCCCTCGATCGGTGCAGAGATCGCTCTCTGCTAATAGCGCCGAACTCCACAGTGCATCTAGAGAAATCTTTTTCGTCATTGTCACCTCCACAGTCTGATGAATTGCACTCCTACAATTCGGGTTTATAGAGATTCTAGGTTTAGTTAGACTAGGAGTTCGCCAGTCTTAAGTTCAAGAATCTGTAGTCCACCGCAGACATTAACCATGACCGATCGGGCTTCAACTCTCACAGACCAAATTAAACAAAAAGCCTTAGACATTGGATTTCACAAGGCTGGAATCGCGATCGTTCCCGTCGAGTCAGACGACGAAAAGGCGGCAGTCACGTCTCTGCAAAGCTGGCTTGATCAGGGTTATCAAGCAGATATGGCGTGGATGGCAAACTCCAAACGGCAAAATCTCCGCTTAGTGATGCCCGAAGTTCGCTCAGTGATTTGTGTCGCGCTGAACTACTACACGCCCTACGATCGACGCGATGGCGATCAGTATGCCAAGATTTCTCGCTATGGCTGGGGACGCGACTATCACCGGATTTTGCACAAAAAACTCAAGGCATTGTCCACTTGGCTAGAAGCACAAGGCGAGGACATTAAAGCCCGTTACTATGCCGATACGGGACCTGTGCAAGACAAATTTTGGGCACAGCAAGCAGGCATTGGCTGGATTGCGAAGAACAGCAATGTGATCACGCGAGATTACGGCTCTTGGGTGTTTCTCGGCGAAGTGTTGACCAATTTAGAACTCGTGGGCGATCGTCCTCACACTGCCCACTGTGGCACCTGCACGCGATGCCTGGATGCCTGTCCCACGGTCGCGATCACACAACCTTTTGTAGTGGATGCCAATCGCTGCATCGCCTATCACACGATCGAAAACCGTGCCGAAACCCTTCCCGAAACCATCACCCCGCATCTTCAAGGCTGGGTTGCTGGTTGCGATATCTGCCAAGATGTCTGCCCCTGGAATCAGCGCTTTGCTCAAGAGACTGAGGTGAGTGACTTTCAGCCCTACCCCGACAACCTTGCCCCGACTCTTGTCGAGTTAGCCGAGATGACAGACCAAGACTACGATCGGCGCTTTCCGGCTTCTGCCCTGAGACGGATCAAACCTGAAATGATGCGCCGAAATGCCCGATCGAATTTAGCCCTTAATAGCGTCTCTTCAACGCCTGGGGCATGATAGAGATGGAGTTCACT
>JBBRMC010000637.1:0-2804 GCA_038231055.1 Leptolyngbyales cyanobacterium | reverse complement strand
TTGAGCGTTTTATTTTTATCCACTAGCGCATCCACATAAAACAGTAGGCTAGCAGGTGCCTCAAACGCATTTAACACATCATCTTTTTCTAGCTCGATCGTGCCTCGATCGGTGGTGACTGCAAGCTTTATAACTCGTCCACCTAGCGATCGTTGCATCACCTGTAATTTTTGAATAGTCTTAAAGTCTGCGAGAGGATGTTGAATGCTCTTTAAATAGGATTGAAAGTCTTGATTCAACCGAGTCAGCGCATTTTCATAACGCCAGCGAAACATCTCAGTGCCATCCTCATTAAAGCCCTTCTTTTGACCGATAAAAGCCCGCAGATTTTGCTCATTGGATAAGCTGCGGTTCTTCAGATCCCAAACTGGATTCACTGAATCGATAACGGCTTGCAGATAAGGACGATCCCAGCCGCGCCAGATATCATTAAAGGCTGCCGTCACGCCGCCCGTTGTCGAAGAGTAAAGTGCATCGACCAACTCGTTTTGATAGGTGAGAACTTGTCCGCGTGTTGCCGCGATCGCTTGATCAGTTGCAGGCACCGCTCCATCAATGCCCCAATAAACTTGGCATTGAGTCGTCGCACATAGCTGATAATTATCGACCTCAAATCGGCGCAGATTTCTCAACACATAAGTACGAGCAAGAATTGCTTGAGCCTCTAACACAGGTTGAGGTGCCCAACCGCCAATTTCGTGGGGAACTACGCCTCGCAGATACACTTCTAACGGAACGATATTCACAAGCGTCGAGTTGCCGTAAGCATTAGGCTGAAGCCTGAGAGTTCCGGCGTAGGTATGGCTCGGTTGATCATCTTTCTCTCGATCGACCTTAATCTGACCCTTTTCAGCCGTGATCTCTAACTGATCTCGCGTGTAGCGATAGCCATTTAACTCAAAAGACGGACGCGGCACTTGTTTGAGAATTTTGGTCTCGATTCGAGCGGTTTGGATACCCTTTGCCTGCAAGCTTTGCACCAATAGCCGTCGCAATAGTGGTGTGTTGTAGGTGCTGCGTTTTGCCCACACCTGCCAGCGATCGGGCTGAGCCAGTTCGATCTCGATCCCCTGCGCACGCCACTGTTCAGCTTTAGCTTCTGCGGTTTCAAAACTGCGGTGGGTGCTAAAGACCACTCGTTCATCAGCCTGTGATTCGGTTAAAGGCTGCATCACTGTCTCTA
Source organism: Leptolyngbyales cyanobacterium (assembly GCA_038231055.1). GTDB lineage: Bacteria > Cyanobacteriota > Cyanobacteriia > Leptolyngbyales > Leptolyngbyaceae > Phormidesmis_A. The sequence continues at coordinate 1,621 of JBBRMC010000637.1, read as the reverse complement.
GTTTTAGACTAGGTGTGGTAAGAGTTTGCGGCTTGCCGTTGGTGTTAAAACGCAATGTTAAGCGATCGCCCGGTGAGGCTTTCAACATCATCACATCCTTTGCTTTGTCTCCAAACCGCTGCACCACGCCGATCTGTAAATTGACATCAGTTTGAGTAGCAGCGTTGACCGACCGAGCCGTAATCCCTGTTAAACATAAAGCAGTGATCGCGATCGACAGCCGATTTAAGGTGATGAAAGTCCTAACCACGGTAGTTCCTCGCTTGTGCAGAAGTGGTAAGCGGTTCTCTATCTAAAGATATACGTTTTCGATTGTAATCGTCTTAGCGTGTGATCAACTAAGCTTTCACAGAAATTAGAGGTTCAAGGATCAACTCAACGAGGTAGCGCTCATCGCTTACTGGCATTCATGATGGTGAGTCCGACAATTTCGTCATCATCGTCGTAGCGAATCACAATGTCACTATCTGTCAACTCGCTATCACTCGCAGATTTTGGTGGGCTGTAGAAGTCAATGTATAGAACATCAGCTTCTGAGTCGTAAAGCAAAAGGAACGGGCGCTTGGGCAAGCCTTGTAGTACAGGCAAAAACTTGAGATAGTCTTGCGCCTCTTGGAAATTGGCTATGGCCATAGTTGCTGCCTTCTGTTGAGAGAATTGATTCTTCGAGTTGGAAACGCAGTAATCACAAAACCATCATCATTTTCCTCTCGATAAACGACGATTAACCATCGATCAGGTTCTAGTTCTCGCAGTGCCATTAATGCACCTTCGTTGCCTGCAAGGATGCGATCAGGTTTAGAAAGAGCATCGAGAACAAATTGCTGCTTATCCGCTAGAATGGCGTGTCGTTCAACAATATGTTCCCACCGTTCATCGGGTAGTCGAATGGTAATACCATTGCGGGAAAGGGCGATCATGTTTCTTTTGTATTGATACGCGATCGCAAGTGTCGCTCCTCTAGTTTAAATCCCTGTCGCCTCGGCGCTGCCTGTGATTTTCAGATTGTGGATTTGGAGAGCAACCCCTTGCGGGTAACGCAAAGCGCACGGCTTATAGAATGGATTCTGAAAGAGCGATCGCCGTTTGATTCGCTGTATTTTTATGGGAGAGCCAGTAGAAGCCACAGATGATTGTTGGGAACAGAGAGAATTGAGGCATGAACATTACGTATCGTTTGGAGGGGTTTGAGTTTGAGTGGGATGAAACCAAAGCCCAACGCAATTTTGAGAAGCATGGAGTGACCTTTGAAGAGGCGGCAGAGGTTTTCCTCGATCCCTTCCACGTCGTTGGTGATGCATCAGCAAAGTCTGAAGAACGAGGATTTGCTTTGGGATACTCCCTGGCTGAACGGCTCCTGCTTGTGGTTCATCTTGAGCGAGGGAAAAGAATTAGAATGATCTCAGCCCGTGTTGCCACTCGTATTGAGCGGAGGTTATATGAGCAGTCTTGATGAAAAACTAGTATCAGAAGATCTAGCATCGGAAGAAGATTTGGTGTTGCGGGTGCATCCACGCGAGTCTGAAGCGGTTTCTATCCAAATCCCGAAAGACACGCTGGCATCGCTTAGAAAGGTAGCAGCACAGCGAGATATGTCATTAGAAGCCTTAATCAAGCTCTA
>JBBRMC010000636.1:0-2813 GCA_038231055.1 Leptolyngbyales cyanobacterium | reverse complement strand
GTGGCTATCGTCCTCGATTAGCCGACGATCGCATTGGCTATTTCATCAGCGCCTTTCAAGATTTAGATGATGACACCTCGCGACAGGCGTTCATTCGCTACATCAATCGCTGGCAGTTAGAAAAGAAAGACCCCACCGCCGCGATGTCTGCCCCCAAGAAACCGATCGTGTTTTGGATCGAAAACACCATTCCCGTCGAATATCGCGATGCTGTGAGAGAAGGCGTTTTATTGTGGAATCGCGCCTTTGAAAAGATCGGATTCAAAAACGCGATCGAAGTGAAGCAGATGCCCGATAATGCCAACTGGGACCCCGCAGATGTTCGCTACAACACGATTCGTTGGTTTAATTCGACCGATGCGATTTTTGCAATGGGTCCGTCGCGGGTCAACCCACTCACAGGCGAGATTTTGGATGCAGACGTAATTGTGTCTGCCGACTTTGTGCGATCGCTCAAACAAGACTATCGCACCCTCGTCGAGCAAAATCAGATGACAACCGCACCCTTTGCCGCTCATCTAACCGGAAACTCTAATCTCTGTAGCTATGGCATGGCAGCTCGATCGCTTCAGAGCCATTCAAAAAAAACCGAGCAGCCCACCGTACCGAAACTGAGGTTTGGGTCTCACTTAGGAAACTATCAAGACCTTTGCTATGGGCTAGATGCAACCAAACAGTTTGCAGTCGGCAATATGGCGCTCTCGATGTTTCAAAACGTCTTGCCCAGCAGTCCTGAAATGAAAAACTATGTGCATGAATTTGTGCGCGAATTAATCGCCCATGAAATCGGACACACTTTAGGGCTGCGCCACAATTTTCACGGCAGTGCCATGCTGAAGCCAGAAGACTTAAACAATACTGCGATCACGCAGAAAAACGGACTCGTTGCCTCCGTGATGGACTACAATCCCGTTAATTTGGCTCCCCAAGGCACCAAGCAAGGGGACTTCTTTACCTCAGTGATTGGACCTTATGACGAATGGGCGATCGAGTATGGCTATACGCCCATTGATGCCCCAGTGCCGCAAGCTGAGACGCGCATCCTCGACAAAATCGCGCAACGGGCACCAGAGCCAGCCCTTTCTTACGCGACGGATGAAGATGCCTCGTCTTTTCTCGACCCCAAGGTCAATGTGTTTGATTTGAGCAGTGATTTGCTCACCTACACACAATGGCAGATGGATAATGCCCGCGCTATGTGGAAGAAAGTTGATAGTCGCTATCCCAGTCAAGGAGAAAGCTTTAACGAGGTTCGCGTCGCGTTTAATGCGGTGTTTGATTACTACTTTCAATATTCGCTATTTTTGACTGAGTATGTCGGCGGACAATTTTTTAATCGCTATCGCTATGGCGACGCAAAAGGACGATTGCCCTTTGAGGCAGTGCCCTTAGAGCAACAGCGTCAAGCATTAGCAGTGCTGCAAAAAAATGTTTTCAACGAAGAAACCTTTCGATTTTCACCAGAGTTTCTCAACAAACTCGCCCCGTCTCGCTGGAGTCATTGGGGCACCGAGCCAGCCAGCAAGCTAGACTACCCGATTCATGACAACATTCTGTTTTTGCAATCGATGGTGTTGTTTGACTTGTTGAGCTACGATCGCCTCGCCCGTCTCAGAGATGCCGAACTCAAGAGCAGCCCTGAGCAAGCGATGACGATTCCAGAATTGTTTGACACGCTGCAAACGAGCATTTGGGGCGAAGTGCTGCAACCTGGCGATCGACTTAAACTATCGAGTCTGCGACGAGCACTGCAACGCGAATATATGAACGCTCTGATCTCAATGGTGTTGAGACAAGTCGATGCCCCCGAAGATGCCCGCACGATCGCTCGTTATGAACTCAAACAGCTTCACGGCAGACTCGATCGAGCCATGAGAAAAGTGGATGACAAAGATCTTTACACCAAGGCACATTTAGAAGAAGCGCACGATCGTATTGGCAAAGCATTAGACGCACAGTTGCAATCGCAGTAGTCTGTGCGTTGTAGGGTTTTGGGCGTTGCTGAATAATCCTATGAATTTTCAGACTTACCCTCACCCTAGCCCTCTCCCCAATGGAGAGGGGACAAGATTTCTGGCTCCCTTCTCCATGGGGGAGAAGGGTTGGGGAGGGTCTCGCCCCACTTCGTGAGGCTACCGTGTACACACAAGTCCTCGTCGCTTCGTTTGAGTCGGCTTATGCCCCCTAAATCCCCCAAAATTGGGGGACTTTGAACAAGATAAATAGCTTGACCTCTAAAACCTCGCTTCATCTCAAAGTCCACCAGAATGGGGGATTTAGGGGGCGAAAGGTTTTGGCAATGACGGATCGGATCAACTTGTGTGTACACGGTAGCCAAGGAGAAGGGAGCTAGAGTCTTGTTCCCTCGCCTTGGGGAGAGGGCTAGGGTGAGGGTGAGACGTTGCACCTTAATAAATCCACGTTCCTAACTGAATGATGGCTCTACGATCGTCCCACATCCCGCCTAGCTGAAGACCGAGTTCATAAGGTAAAACGTTAATCGTAGCCCCACCATCCACTAACCCAACCGCTTCGACTCTTTCATCGTCTCGATTCAGCAATAACGGAAGTCTCGGCAGGCTGTCAAACTCATTTTGGGCTGGGCTAGTGGTTGAGTATTTGAATCGCATACACTACTGCTGACTTGTGTCTGAGCGTTTGAGGGTTTCCATTAAAACTGCGCCCGCCCCAAAACAATCATAGGGAGTCGGCAAGTCGTAGGTTTTGAAGGGTTCTAACGGTGAAATGTCCTCAGCCATCTCCAAGTCTTCAGCCAGAATTCGGATTAGTTTGAGCTTCTCGTTTGGAGAAAG
>JBBRMC010000635.1:0-2814 GCA_038231055.1 Leptolyngbyales cyanobacterium | reverse complement strand
TTCGGGAGTTTCGTACCAAATCCGATGAAATTGGAGCATTCCCTCACGAAACCAGTTGCCTAACTGTGTTCTTCTTGGTGATTGAGCGAGATCATGCTAAACACGACCGTAAATCTGTGGCGAAAAATTCATGACACTAACGACTATCAATCAACACCTTATCTCAATGTGCTGTCAAAAAGACCCAAAAATTAAGCTGGAATAAGTGTCTGGGTGCTGTTCCCTTGCTGGATTTCGTCGGCAACCGCCATTAAAAGCTCTGCTAGTTGAGTTCTATTCATCTGCTTGACGATTGAAGTCGGACTAGGCGACGAGCCGATGAGTTGGTTAGACCCCGCTAACTGAGTGAAAAAATAATGCTTTGCTTCGATTGGCAGCGTTGCAACAATTTTCTCCAAACTATCGGAGTAGACGCGCTGATTTCCTTTGCGAAATCCCGAAATCATTTGCTGACTAACCCCGGAGCGTTCAGATAGCCACTTTCCACTAATGCCGTATTCGTCAAGAGTACAGTCGAGAGCTTGAGCAAAATTCATAATTTTTCAGCCATTACTGAAATTTAATGTAAAATTCAGCGGTGACTTCATTCATTTGAAGTTCTTAACGACAATCATACCTAAAAACTCGTTATGGTGGTAGCCATTTTTGCCCAAGATCAGCCCGATGCCCCCCTCCCTCTTGACTCATTAGGTAGAAAGCTCTGTGAAACGTTTTCTTACCTTTGGCAACCCATCATCGGGGAGAACGAACCCGATCCCCAATGGCAGACTATTACGAAGTATCCGATGCGTCCGCGGGTTTTATGGAAAGTTTGGCAAGACACCACCCAATTGATCGGGGTGAGATTCGATTCCCAGACTTATTACGCGTTGATTGACCTTGATCGAGACAGTCTCTATCACCCATCCCAAAACCCCAATGCCTTAAAGCTGATTCGGGCAGCGCTAGAGACGATCGGGGTATATCGCACCGTTTTGATCCGCTCCAGCTTTTCAGGGGGGTTACACCTCTACATCCCCTTACCCGTCTCGGTTCCGACCTTCGGGTTAGCCAGTGCCATCAAGCAATGTCTAGAAGCTCAAGGGTTAGACGTGAAAGCGGGACAGCTTGAAATCTTCCCCAACTGTAAAGCCTTTGCGATTCCCGGCACCTACACCGAATACAACGCGCATCGGCTCCCCCTTCAGCCTCAGTCTGGCTCCTGTCTGCTCAATGACGATTGCAACCCTATTCCTGGAGAGTTAGGACGGTTCTTTGAAAGTTGGGATGTGGCAGCCGCCGGACAGTGTTTAGAAGAATTGCAGGGGGCGATCATCATTGCCCGGTCGAATAACAAAGCCCGACGACACCGACGAGCCACGGTAGTTGATGACTGGCTCAATGACCTCCGAACCGAGATGCAGGATGGTTGGACAGGATATGGGCAGACGAATCATTTATTGAAGACGATCGCCTGTTACGGAGTCGTATTTGAGGGACTAAAAGGTGATGCCCTCGCTGAGTTTGTCCATGAAACCGCGATCAATTCTCCTGGTTATGAGCGATGGTGCCGACATCAGCACGAGATTGGGCTAAGAACAACGGTATGGGCGAGATCCGCCGAAGGGTATTACTGGGCATTAGGTGATGCTCCAAAACGCTCAGGCACGATTCACAGCACGGCAGCCAATAACGTTGTCCCCTTTAACCTAACCCGTTCAGAAGACGCTCAGAGACGAATTAGAGAGACAGTCAAGCGATTAGAGCAAGAGGGGCAGCTTCCCTCTACCGCAACAGCTAGAGCCAAGACCATCTCAGAACAGGGCATCAGTTTAAGAACGCTCTATCGTCACCTGAACCTATGGCATCCTACCCATTATCAAGCAGACCATTTAAGATCGTGTAAAACATCAGAACCAGAGCCAGTTTCAACGATCTATGAGAGGAATTTAGAGAACCCACTAAAAGTAGCAGAACCTTGTCACAGCAAGGAATTTTACACCATTAAGAAAAATATGAAGTGTGAGCATTTTGAAACCCAATCGCTATGCGATCCTACTCTCAACTTCAGTTTTCCCATCTCAGAAATTCAATCTGGATCACCCTCAATTCTTTTTTCTCAAACAGATCAATCCCCCCGCCGCTTCCCATTTGTTGAAAGTGTCACAATTAGTAGACAAGTAGAAGCGCTGAAACTGTTCCTAGCAAAGGGTTTTGAGAATCGAACTGTCACACCTTCAGCCAAGCGAGATCACCCCTCTGTTTTAGTCAAACTTCTTCAGCTTTGGATGGATGGGTATGAGAACTGGGTGCGTCTGCTGCGAAGGATAGAGTGATGCCTAAAGTAAAGACGCTGAAAGGGGATCAGCTTCCTCTTCCCCTTGCTTATCTAAAGCTGCGTGAGATGACGGCGATGAAACCCGCTACCATCAGGTTTCTGCTCTCACACCAGGGAGAGAATGTGCCGTGGATGGGCGTGGCGATCGCTCAAAATTCTTCCTGTCAACGAGTTCGAGGTAACGCATTCGCCTTCGTATGTTGGTCACTTGACCCTATTTTTCTGTGAACGCAAGCAGACCTAGATGGGGTTAAATGAGTAGTCGTACAGAAACTCACGCTAAGGCTATACTCTTCTGTACGCCAGGATTCGGCAGACCTGCTAAATAAACACCAAGTGCCCTCATTCATCAGCCTAGCGGCTACCGATTTAAGCCGGGACAGTGGATAGGGAGAGAGTTCTAGCTTTGGCAGCTTTGCCCCGCCGCGCTTGCGGGAGGACTGGCATCTGTTGAACTAGCCACTCGAAGAGGTCAGGAAAGGGTTTGCCAAAAAGAC
>JBBRMC010000634.1:0-2815 GCA_038231055.1 Leptolyngbyales cyanobacterium | reverse complement strand
TTTGATCCCAACTCAACATACGGTTTCACTCCTCTACGCCACTCAACAAGATTATCCCAACTTCGACAATTTGCAGATGAATGAGTTGCGGTCAGAGTTCACCATTCGAGCCGAAACAGAAGGACGATCGCTGCCGCAATCATCGCAGTACCCGTAGACCAACACACATAGCGATAGCCCCCAGCGATCGGTTTGCTAATCATTTCTGAAGTGTCCGCAGTCTGCTCTAATTTGCGGCAAGCGTAGTAATAGTCCGCCACGATCGGAGCCAAAACGAGCAGCGAACCTAAGACGATCACGATCGTGAGAAGGACAAAACCTGGAGTCATCAGCGTTGACAGTTAGGGCAGAAATGGGACGATCGTCCTGCTAATTTTAATCGCTGAATGACTGTTTCGCAGGTTCGACAGGCTTCTCCATCGCGGGCATAAACCCAGGCAATGCCGCCATAGTTGCCATTCACGCCTGACACATCTCGAAAATCGCTAAAGGTCGTGCCTCTAGCGTTGATGCTGTCTTGCAATACGCGAATCACGTTCGATCTGAGCCGCTTAATCTTCGCTGGATTCAAATCGGCACACAGCGTTTCAGGACGAATCCCCGTCAGGAAAAGGGCTTCGTCTGCGTAGATATTGCCGACTCCTGCCACCAGGGACTGATCTAATAAAGCGGTTTTGATCGGACGGCGACGATTTTTGAGTTGTTGAGTTAAATAACTATCTGAAAATTCGGCTGAGAACGGTTCAGGTCCGAGCTTTTGCAGCCCTGTGATGATGGTTTTAGGATCGTGATCGTTCGGCACTCGCCACATTTGTCCAAAGGTGCGCTGATCGACAAATCGCAACTCTCGATCGTCCGCAAAAAACAGTCGAACTCGCGTGTGCTTGTGCAGCGGTTCGGCTTGGTTGAGCCACAAAAGCTGTCCAGTCATTCTTAAATGCACACCGAGCCATCCGTCACTCAACTCTGCCAGCAGATATTTCCCGTAGCGATGCCATTGCACGATCGAGGTTCCGTTCAATCCCGTAAGGAAATCGGTCGGAGATGGATAGGCGACCGTCCGATCGAGCAGCACATCTCCACCCTGAATCGGTTGATTTAAGGTGACTTGATTCAGCCCTAATCGGACAGTTTCGACTTCAGGAAGTTCTGGCACAAAAAACCTTAGACATTGAACAATCGATGCAATGCACCCTTGGTCTTTAGTCTAAGGTTTAATGATCAGAATTTGCCTTTGAGAACTTGAAGACTCTAGCGGGCTTCAGTTCCTTGGTTAGCATCTCCTTCTACCACGGCGCTGCCACCTGGTATTTCGGCTTTGTCGCTTTGTCTGCCTGAGACTCCACTGCCCGTTTTGCGAGAAATCGGGTCGATCGGAGTGCTCTTTCCACCCGGCATCGTTGCTGAGGGCTTCTTCTTAGGCGCTTCGACTTCGATCAATTCACTGAGCGCAAAGTTATTGGTGTTAACCCCGGAGTAGGCGACCTTTTCAAAGCGGACAATCACAGGATATTTAATGCCGCTTTGATCGATGGAGGCAACGGTGCCAAGATCTTGAAACCAATAGGATTCTTTGCGAAGAACGCGAACTTTAGAACCACGCTGAACCATGAGTGTTCTTTTCCTTTTTCTATCAAACTTGAACTCATACAGCCTAATGACACTCACTCTACTATGAGTGGAAACTCTTCTCTCCTAAAGACAAACGGGTTGAAACAATCTGCAACAATTCCAGCAGATTTTAATCTATGTAAATGTTCCTAAATCAAAACCAGACTTCTAACCCTCGCTTTAAGCCAAAATTGTTATGGGGAAACACGCAGGAAACTGAAAATGGATATTAAATCTGGATTTGTAGGCAGCGTTGGCAACACGCCATTGATTCGGATCAATAGCTTTAGCGATGAGACAGGCTGCGAAATTTTGGGAAAAGCAGAATTTCTCAATCCCGGTGGGTCGGTGAAAGATCGAGCCGCGCTCTACATCATTGAAGATGCTGAAAAGAAAGGCTTACTCAAACCGGGCGGAACGGTTGTGGAAGGCACCGCAGGCAACACAGGAATCGGACTCGCCCACATCTGTAATGCAAAGGGCTACAAATGTCTCATCATTATTCCTGAAACGCAATCCCAAGAAAAAATCGATCTACTGCGAACTCTAGGAGCCGAAGTGCGAACGGTTCCGGCAGTTCCCTACAAAGATCCCAATAATTACGTCAAGCTGTCGGGCAGGGTTGCCGCAGAGATGGAGAACGCGATCTGGGCAAACCAGTTTGAGAATTTGGCAAACCGCATCGCTCACTACGAAACTACGGGACCTGAAATTTGGGCACAAACCGATGGCAAGGTTGATGCATGGGTGACATCAACCGGAACGGGAGGCACCTACGCTGGGGTTTCGATGTTCCTCAAAGAAAAAAATCCAGCTATTCAGTGCATTCTGGCAGACCCCATGGGCAGCGGATTGTATAGTTATGTCAAAACAGGTGAGGTGCACTCAGAAGGTAGTTCAATCACAGAAGGTATTGGTAACAGTCGGGTCACTGGAAATATGGAAGGTGCCCCAGCCGATGATGCGATTCGCGTAGACGATAAAGAAGCGATTCGTGTTCTCTATCAACTGCTAGAGAAGGATGGATTGTTTATGGGCGGCTCGGTTGGCATTAATGTGGGGGCAGCGATCGCACTCGCCAAGCAAATGGGACCAGGACACACGATCGTCACGATTCTCTGTGATGGAGGTAGCCGCTACCAGTCCAAATTATTCAATCGCGATTGGTTAGCCACTAAAGGACTGTTACCCAACTCTTAGATTG
>JBBRMC010000633.1:0-2820 GCA_038231055.1 Leptolyngbyales cyanobacterium | reverse complement strand
TGGAAGTTTCTAAAGCCCTCACCCCTAGCCCCTCTCCCGCAGGAGAGGGGAACAAGAAAATAATTTGGGTTTTGCTCCCCTTCTCCTGCGGGAGAAGGGGTTGGGGGATGAGGGGTAATTTTCGCTCCACGTAACATCAGTAAATAGGACTTACGCAAATCAACCAAGAACTAAAGTTCTTGGCTCAAAGCTCAAGTCAGTTAAAACTGACTAAAAAAAGCCTCAAATCAAACTGTTTCAACAGGTTTAAGCTTTTAGCCCGCAATTTATTGCAGGGCAAGTGCGTAAGTCCTAATAAAAATAGACATTAAAAACCAAGAATTAGCGGTGCGGCGCACCGCGCCGCAACGTCTAATCTTTCGGTGGGAAGGGAGTAACTAATATTCTTGATGTCCTTCGTAAAACATTGCGGGTAGATATCAAAGTTCAGACTGTTTCTTGTGCCTAAAACTGTAAGTCAAGACATCGATCGCTTGTTTAGTAAACTAACGATCGCTACCGCCAATTGATCGGGTTCGATGGGTTTGGCAATGTGTTTCTGAAAGCCTGCCGCGATCGCTTGTTGCCGATCGATTTCGCCAGCGTAGGCAGTTAGAGCGATCGCTGGAATCTGCCCTCCTTGCTCTGGCGACAAAGCCCGAACCTGTCTGAGCAATGTAAAGCCATCGATCTCTGGCATCCCGATATCACTTACTACTATATCGGGCTGAAATGACTCTAGGACAATAAAAAATTCAGTAGCAGAGGCGACGGACTTCACTTCGGCTCCAGCCTGAGTCAGCATCATATCGAGAAGTTCGAGGTTGTCTGGGTCGTCGTCAATTGCCAGCACCTTGATGTCATTTAGATCTAAGGATTGATCTTTCAACGGTTTGGATCGATTTTCTTGCGAGTTGACGTTGAGCAGGGGAAGCCTGACGGTAAAAGTAGCGCCTTTCCCTTCTCCAGGGCTGTGAGCGGTGACCTTGCCACCGTGAGCTTCAACCAGTTGATAGACGATCGCCATGCCTAGCCCTAGCCCGCCGTGTTTGCGAGTCACAGAAGCATCTTCTTGGCGGAACGACTCAAAGATGTAGGGCAGAAAGTCTGGACTGATGCCTTTGCCTGTATCTACGATGGTGATCTGAGCCTCGTTGTCGATTTGTTCTAGCAGAATGTCGATGTGTCCGCCGCTGGGCGTGAACTTGATCGCGTTGGTCAGCAAGTTCCAAACAATTTGCTGAAGCCGAACGTCATCTCCCGAGACTTGCACGATATCTAATATCACGGGATTAATTTGAATGGACTTGACGATCGCGGCAGTCTGGACGGTGTCGATCGCAGATTCAATCACCTCTGACAAACTGACTGGAGCGGCATTCAGAGTTAGTTTGCCGCGCAACACGCGAGCCATATCGAGCAGGTCATCAATCAATTGACATTGCGCTCTGACATTGCGCTCGATTGTGGCTAAGGCGGCGATCGTTTTGGTTTCATCGAGTTTGCGAGTTTGCAGCATTTTTGTCCAGCCTAAGATCGGGTTGAGGGGCGATCGCAACTCATGAGACAGCATGGCTAGAAACTCGTCTTTGATGCGGTTGACTCGTTCTGATTCTGCTAGGGCGGCTTGTTTTTGTTGTAAGATATGCTCACGATCGCGTTCAAGTCGAACGCGATCGGTAATATCATACGAGATGCCAACTAGCCCGATCACCTCGCCAGCTTCGTTGTAATAGGGTGCTTTCATCCCCAAAAAGATGTTAATTCCATCGGCAGATTCTTCTACCACTTCCATTTGCCCCGATGTCATAATCCGCTGGTCATTTTCCATCACTCGCACAGCATTCTCGGGGGATGAGTAGAGATCGCTATCGTAACGACCAATCACCTCAGCAGCCGTTTTGCCCAAGGCGGTAAGGGTAGCTGGATTGGCATAAATAATCTGTCCTTGCCGATCTTTGACAAAAATTGGTGTGGGGGCGCACTTATTGATCACATCCAAAATGGCATTCTTTTGCCGCAACTCTTCTTCGGCACGTTTCCGCTCTGTGACATCTCGTGAAGTCGATAAAATCTGGACGACTTGTCCCGCACCATCCCGAATTGGTGTGACCACCACATCCCACCATTTGGGTTTGCCCTTGGCGGTCGCACAAAAGCCCTGAAATTTGCCCATTTCGCCAGATTTCGCTGCTGTGAATGCCGCTTCTGCCGCTTGCCGATGTTCACTTTCCCAGAAACAGAGCCACTCTGAATTTAGGTAGGGAGTCAGGTCGTCAATCTCCAGCATACACATGCCCCCGATATTCATGTATAAAAGTTGTGCGTTCGAGTCAAGGACTTTGATGCAGTCACTGCTGCTTTCTAAAACGCGGTTCTTAAACTCTTCGCTCTGTTGTAAGGATTTTTCTACCCGTTTGCGATCGCTAATATCAGAAGTAAAGCCAATCACACAAATAATTTCACCTGCATCATTTCGTTTCAGATTACCCTTTTCCCACACATCAATCCAACGACCATCCGCATGGCGCACTCGATATTCAAATTGATAGCGATCGTTATTAGACTCACTTTGGGCAAAAAACGATTCGATAATGGGTTGGTCTTCAGGATGAATTAAATTAAACCACCATTCCGAAGTGGGAGGCGCATCCTCTGCTTCAACCCCAATTAAATTAAACAAGCCTTGGGAGCGAAAAATAAAGTTAGTGTCCATATTCCATTCAAAGATAATTCCATCCACGGCTTGCATTGCTGCTTCAAAGCGTTGGTTAATCTTTTGTACAGCTGATTCGGCACGGATGCGTTCGATCTCGATGTATATTCGTAAAATCAATTCAC
>JBBRMC010000632.1:0-2822 GCA_038231055.1 Leptolyngbyales cyanobacterium | reverse complement strand
CACCATGTGTCTGAGATGCAGTTTGGTGAGTTCGTCGTCGGTTAAGTCGATCGTGCTGAATCCATTTGTCTCAAAGGTCGCTGCAATTTGGGTCGCATCTGCCCGATTTTGAATTTGAATGCCGACAAAGATATGTGCTTCTTGGTCGTCAGCAATTCGATAGTTAAACTCGGTCAAACTGCGTTTGCCAATACACTCACAAAACTTTTTTAAGCTGCCATTTGTTTCAGGAATGGTTACCGCAAAAATGGCTTCTCGACGTTCGCCAAATTCGGCGCGTTCTGCGACAAATCGGAGCCGATCGAAGTTCATGTTGGCACCACACGCGATCGCCACGAGCGTCTGTCCTTGGATCTGTTCGCGTTCGACATAGGCTTTTACGCCAGCGATCGCCAACGCTCCGGCAGGTTCTAGAATCGATCGCGTGTCTTCAAACACGTCTTTGATCGCCGCACAAATATGATCGGTGTCCACTAACATCACTTCATCGACATATTCTTGACAGAGCCGAAACGTTTCGACTCCGACTTCGCTCACAGCAACGCCATCAGCAAACAAACCGACTCGCGGCAACTTGATGCGGTGTCCGGCTTTTAACGATTGATACATCGCATCGGCATCGACCGGTTCAACGCCAATAATCTTAATTTCAGGACGCAATCGCTTCACATAAGCCGCAATTCCAGAAATCAACCCGCCACCTCCGATCGCCACAAAAATTGCATGGATCGGCTGTTGATGTTGACGCAAAATCTCCATTGCGATCGTGCCCTGTCCCGCAATCACATCGGGATCATCAAACGGATGAATAAAGGTCAATCCTTTCTCAGCTTCTAGCTGTCGGGCATAAGCATAAGCATCATCGTAAGTGTCGCCATGCAAGATTACTTCGCCGCCCCGCGCTTTTACGGCGTTGATCTTGACTTGCGGAGTCGTCATTGGCATCACGACGATCGCAGTCGTTCCAAGATGACGGGCACCCAGCGCAACACCTTGAGCATGATTTCCGGCAGAGGCAGCAATCACGCCCAGCGCGAGGATATCGGGCGGCAGTTGCGCCATTTTGTTATACGCGCCCCGCAGCTTAAACGAAAACACAGACTGCATATCTTCGCGCTTGAGCAGCACTTTATTGCCGAGCCGCGCCGATAGATTCGGGGCAACCTCCAGAGCCGTCTCGTGAGCGACATCGTAAACACGAGCCGTCAGAATTTTTTCAAGGTAGTTGGGAGGCATGGCGCAGACGCAAGATTAGAAAATCATTGTACCTGACCACCTCTGCGGTGTGTCGCAAAATCAAGTTGTAAGCGATCGCCCCGGTGCGTCACAATGAGTCATTACGCCTAACCAAAAATAATATCTGCACTTGCCCTTTAATCAGAGCCTACCGTGTACACACAAGTTGATCCGCTCCGTCATTGCCAAAACCTTTCGCCCCCTAAATCCCCCATTCTGGTGGACTTTAAGATGAAACGAGGTTTTAGAGGTCAAGCCATTTATCTTGTTCAAAGTCCCCCAATTTTGGGGGATTTAGGGGGCATAAGCCGACTCAAACGAAGCGACGAGGACTTGTGTGTACACGGTAGTTAATCAGAGCAAGGTTCTTTATGCACGATCGTCCTCCACTCAACCACTCTAAACCTCGATCGAACTGGATTCAAAAAAGCCTGACGCTGCTTGGCTGGAGTCTCATTCCGGCTGCGTTGTTGACCCGACCCGCATTGAGTGCCGAGCGGCTCTATCTATCCTATGGCGTGCTGGAGCGATCGATCTCGGTAGCTGCCCTCGAAGCCTATGCCAAAACGGGTGCATTAGATAGCGATCTGAGAGTGTATTCTCAATATGCCGATGCTAAGCAACTGGCAGATTTGCGAAAGGCATTAGTGGTCAAAGCAGACTTGACCCCGATCGCCGTCTCTCAATTTCTCTACACGCCGCAAGGGGAAATTTTGCTGCGACGTTTGGGGCAGGTGATTCAGCCCGAATCGAGAGACACCGGATTTTATGCCATTCGGGCAGCGCTGATTTTGGCATCCAGCGATCCTGAAGGGTTGACTCCTCTGAATGTGTTTCGCAAATTTCCGACGCGTGGGCTGCGAATCGATTTGCAGACTGCCCTGCAAATTGCTGGAGACTTAGAGCAGGTCATCACTCGCACCAATCAAGCGACGACAACCCTCACTCAACTGGCACAGCTAGAAGCCCTTGCCACGCCAATTACTAGCCCGACTCCTCTCCCCGATCTGGAATGTCGAGGCTCGATTAGCTGGCAAAAAGAAACGATTCGGATGGTCGATCGAACTCGCAGTTTTGTCTCCGCATTAGGAAGCGATCGCGTGTTTCCGGTCGATGTCTACCTGCCACAGATCAGAACGGGTCGCCAAGCGCGCAAAATTCCAGTAGTGGTGATTTCTCACGGCTTGGGTTCCGATCGCACCACGTTTCGATATTTGGCAGAACACCTCGCCTCTCACGGGTTTGCCGTCGCCGTGCCCGAACACCCCGGCAGCAATGCTCAACAGTTTCAAGCCTTAATTTCAGGCACCGTCAGCGAGGTTGCGGCACCAAGCGAGTTTGTCAATCGTCCGCTTGATATTAAATATTTATTAGACGATTTGACGCGCCGCGCCCGGTCTGACCCTCGCTACAGTCGCCTCAACTTAGAGCAAGTCGGCGTTTTGGGGCAATCGTTTGGAGGCTACACGGTCTTAGCGCTGGCGGGTGCTGCGATTAATTTTGAGCAACTGCAAAAAGACTGCGGGCTTCAAGCGTTGGATAACACCCTCAATTTATCGGTGCTGTTGCAGTGTCGAGCCAATGCT
>JBBRMC010000631.1:0-2826 GCA_038231055.1 Leptolyngbyales cyanobacterium | reverse complement strand
CTTTCCCCGATTCAACCGCCCCACAAATCAATGGTCAACGGCTGACAATCTCTAGAATCCACTGCTTTTAAACAGATTCGATTGAGAATTCAGGCAGATAGACCCCTTTGAGGCGGAAGGTTAGAGAGATAGACGAGAGAATCTGCATCAACCTGAAGAGTCCATTTTATTTGTCTATTGTTCTTATTTTTATTAAAAGCGGACTCTAAAAGTTGAAAAGCGTTCTTTTTTTCGATTGAGAAGATCTCTGACTGGTTTAGTCTGATTGGAATCTTTAATACTTCTTTTTTCTCCGTTTTAATACTAGATTTGTTCAAAACGCCTCTTCCAATCGTCTGCAACATGGTCAATAATGCAAACAGAGATAAGAGACCTGGGCTGGTTTCGGATTGGCAGTTATAGAAATTAAGGCTGATCGCCTGTTTTAAGCTCCCAACACTCACCCCTTTTGAGAAGAGATTAGGAGAAACAACTAGTGAAACTTGCAGTTTACGGAAAAGGTGGAATCGGCAAATCGACCACCAGTTGCAATATCTCCGTGGCTCTAGCGCGGCGCGGCAAAAAAGTTTTGCAAATCGGCTGTGACCCCAAGCACGACAGCACGTTTACCCTCACGGGCTTCTTGATTCCGACGATCATCGACACGTTGCAAGAAAAAGACTATCACTACGAAGATGTCTGGCCCGAAGACGTGATCTACAAGGGTTATGGGGGTGTTGATTGTGTAGAAGCAGGCGGACCTCCGGCGGGAGCAGGCTGCGGCGGCTATGTCGTTGGTGAAACCGTCAAGCTGCTCAAAGAATTGAACGCTTTCGACGAATATGACGTGATTCTATTCGACGTGTTGGGCGACGTGGTGTGCGGCGGATTTGCTGCCCCGCTCAACTATGCTGACTATTGCCTGATCGTCACTGACAACGGCTTTGATGCCCTGTTTGCCGCCAACCGGATTGCTGCCTCAGTGCGGGAAAAAGCTCGGACTCACCCACTCCGTTTAGCAGGTTTGATCGGCAATCGCACGGCTAAGCGTGACTTGATCGATAAATATATCGATTCAGTGCCAATGCCTGTGCTAGAAGTTCTGCCTCTGATCGAAGACATCCGCGTCTCTCGGGTCAAGGGCAAAACCTTGTTTGAGATGGCAGAATCAGATCCCTCGTTGAACTATGTGTGCGACTACTATCTCAACATTGCAGATCAGATTTTAGCCAACCCTGAAGGGGTCGTGCCCAACGACTCGCCCGATCGTGAGTTGTTCTCACTGTTGTCTGACTTCTATCTCAACCCGACACCCCCCAAAGTCGAGGGCGAAAAAGTTGATTTGATGATGGTCTAAAGAGAGTTGTGAGTTTCGAGGGTTGAGTCTTGAGTTGTTAGAAAATAGTTGAGAACTCAAAATTCAACCCTTAACACTCAGATAACTCGTGAATATTGAGAACCTCCGTCAATCGCTCAGAGAGAAGTGGCTAACCTACTATCGAGATAACCGCCCTTGGCTGTCTCGTCTGGCAGTTTGGGTCAATTGCAATGGACAGAGACGACCCTCTTCCAGTTTTATTTTGGCAACCCTCTCTGTTTTAGAACCAGAATTGACCGTCATTTTGCCCTTAGTGGTCGATCTCAACAGCAGCCCCGATCGCATTGTGATTGCCTTAGGGCTGAACTTTAACCCCGATCGTGCCCTCGACTCACTTAATAAAGTCGATGAAGAGGTCAAACTGCTCCCTGCCGGAGCTAAACCAGTGATTCCTGGCTCTGTCAGCCGCGTCTATGCAAAACGAGACGAAGACTGCGGAGGGTCAGGTCGCAAATAATTTTTGTCTCACGATCGATTTCTTCTAATCCTTGATCCCTGAGAGGACTATTCATCCCATGACTCTTGCCGATACTCAACCTCAAGCGCTAAATTTTGAGTGCGAAACGGGCAACTATCATACGTTTTGCCCGATTAGCTGCGTCGCGTGGCTCTACCAAAAAATTGAAGATAGTTTCTTTCTCGTCATTGGCACCAAAACCTGTGGCTATTTTCTGCAAAATGCGATGGGTGTGATGATCTTCGCCGAGCCTCGCTATGCAATGGCGGAACTCGAAGAAGGCGATATCTCTGCTCAACTCAACGACTATGAAGAACTCAAGCGGCTGTGTACGCAGATTAAGCGCGATCGTAACCCCAGCGTCATTGTCTGGATTGGCACTTGCACCACCGAGATCATCAAAATGGACTTGGAAGGGCTGGCACCCAAACTAGAAGCCGAGTTAGGAATCCCGATCGTCACGGCTCGCGCCAATGGCTTAGACTACGCGTTTACTCAAGGCGAAGACACCGTTCTAGCGGCAATGGTGCAACGCTGCCCTGATAAACCTGTGGGCGACGTCGAGAAAGAAGAGCGCAACTCGATCTCTAAATTGCTTAACTTCGGACGCAAAAAAGAAGACGTTGCAGTCACAGAATCCGAGTATGCAAAACACACGCCATTAGTTCTGTTTGGCTCTCTGCCCGATCCGGTGGTGACTCAGCTAACGCTAGAACTCAAAAAGCAGGGCATCAAAGTGTCGGGTTGGTTGCCCTCAAAACGCTATACCGAATTGCCTGTGATCGAAGAAGGTTATTTCGTATCGGGGATCAATCCGTTTCTCTCGCGGACAGCAACGACTTTGATGCGTCGGCGCAAAACTAAATTGATTGGGGCACCGTTCCCGATCGGACCTGATGGCACCCGCGCTTGGATTGAGAAAATCTGCTCTGCATTGGGCATTGAACCAAAAGGACTTGCTGAACGAGAAGCACAAATCTGGGAAAGCCTCGAAGACTACGTGAAGCTGATT
>JBBRMC010000630.1:0-2833 GCA_038231055.1 Leptolyngbyales cyanobacterium | reverse complement strand
GGTTTGGATCGGCTCTCCGTCAAATAACACTTCTCCCTGATCGGGATGGATGAAGTTAGACAGCAGATTAAACAGCGTCGTTTTGCCTGCGCCGTTGGGACCAATTAGTCCTGTAACGCTGCCGGGGGCAACCTCGATCGAGGCGTTATTAACTGCCATCACACCGCCAAAGCTTTTGATTAATCCTGAGGCGGACAAGACTGGCGTTGAGGGATTCATCAAGATTCTCCAGGAAACTTTGCTATTTTAGGGCACGGAGGGATATGAGCAGCCACTGATTTGTCAATAAGCAGAATTGATGGCTAGTCAAACTCTGGTGCCCAAATACTCGAAATCTCCATCTCCCATCCTGGAAGAAGCTCTGGAACCGTCAAAACATCCCCGTCTCTTAAAACAATGGGATTTTCTCCTCCAGGACGAAACAGTTCAACCACTCTCGTTCTAGGGTCAACCACCACTCCAGCAACCATACCTAGCGAGAGGTAGAACTTGACCTTCTGACGCTGCTTTTCTAGCGAGTCTGATTTTGATACCACTTCAAAGGCAAGATCGGGCACCAGTCGCGCAAAGTCTTGCGTAGTTCGTTTTAGTCGCTCTGCCTTAACGAAAGAGCAGTCGGGAGCGCGAACATCTTCATTGGCATTAGGAAGTCTATAACCAGCACTGGAGCCTGCAACACGTCCAAGTTTCCGAGGTCTGACCCAGTTAGCTAGTTGACGGGAAACCTCAACCGCGATTTCATCAGGCTCTAATCCAGATGGACTCATGACGATAATTTCTCCATCCACTAACTCCATCTGATAATCAGAAAACTGCTGCTGGAAGATTTCTAGATCATGAGCAGTGAGTGACATAAGCCCTCCAGTACGGTTCTTGACTCCATCATTATATTTTTACAACGTCTCACGTTAACTGCTGGAGTGAATGCCCCGATCGTGCAACTGCTGCACAAAAAACTCTTCGAGCGAAGGTCGAGCAAGCTGAATCGAAATCAATTGTGCTCTCATTAATCTCAAGCTGGCAATAAAGTCCTGTGGGTCGCCTTTGAGGTGTCCGTGCCAACAGCCTTCTTGAAAGTCTAAATCAGTGATCCACTGCTTTAAAACTTCGGGATTGCCGCCTTTGACTTTGACCTGATAGGTGTCAGCAGTGCCCAGTAGATCTTGCAAAGAACCGATCGAAATCAGTTCTCCTTGAGCGAGAATGGCAACGCGATCGCAGACCTTCTCAACATCTGACAAGACGTGACTGTTGAAAAAGATTGTCTTGCCTTGAGACTTGAGAGACAGAATAATTTCTCGCAGTTGATAGCGTCCTAACGGATCTAAGCCAGACATCGGCTCGTCCAAAAACACCAATTCTGGATTGTTGATTAACGCCTGTGCCATGCCAATCCGTTGCAGCATTCCTTTAGAATATTGCCGCAGTTGTTTTTTTCGGGCAGTTGATTGCGCGAGTCCCACGAGGTCGAGCAGTTCGGGAATGCGTTTGCGTTGAATCGATCGGGGCACTTGAAACAGCCCTGCCGCAAACTGCAAAATCTCCCAGCCTGTTAGATAGTCGTAGAAATAAGGATTTTCGGGTAGATAGCCAATGCGCTGTTTGACGACTCGATCGCCCAGGGGTTCGCCTAACAAGGTAGCCCGTCCAGACGTTTGCCGCACGATTCCCAACAGCGTTTTGAGCAGGGTGGTTTTGCCTGCGCCATTTTGTCCCAACAGCCCGAATGTCTCGCCCTTATAAACCGTTAGGCTCACGTTTTTGAGCGATGCCACCGTTTGGTTCATCCAAAACCCAGTGCGATAGCGTTTGCTTAGTTCATAGGTTTGAATCACGATCGGGCGATCGCTCTCAGGAGGTT
This sequence comes from Leptolyngbyales cyanobacterium, assembly GCA_038231055.1. Lineage (GTDB taxonomy): Bacteria > Cyanobacteriota > Cyanobacteriia > Leptolyngbyales > Leptolyngbyaceae > Phormidesmis_A. Next base: position 972 of record JBBRMC010000630.1, on the reverse strand, counting down.
GGCTTAGTAAATCTACAGCAGCATCCATCTCGTCTCGTCAGCAATGTGTAGCCATTAAACCACTTTATCGGATTTTCGATTCGGCTGATTTTGAGTTCGCAGATCCCGCGTTTGGCAAATTTTGCTTAGACTTGATTTAAGAGAATTCTAGTAATGAGTAGTTTATGGATCGCTCGAAGTTTGTAGCTGTTTTGACGGGCGCGATCGCCCTCATCTTAGGCGTTGGCTATTTGGTTTTAGTGCAGTTTTTGGATATGCGAGGCGAGATGATCCCCGCGCCGATCGTGGAATTAACGCCAATCATCGATCGTGTCTTCGAGGGGTTCCATTTCCAGGAGTTCTGGTTCTCTCTGCACTAGGGCACCAGGTTCGTCATCGTCTTCAATTTTGGCTTCAAGCTGCAAAGGCTTGATGACTTTTGTGATAGCATCTTGCACAAACGACTTGATGAATTCGTCACGGCGATTGAGTTGAAACTGACGCTGAACCACTTCGGTAATGCCGCCGTCGCCCCAATCTTGATCATGGCGAAAATATTCAATAAAGCTTTTGCCTGCGATGCGAGTCAAATAAGCCGCGCTGATCCCTTGAATGGCACGTCCGAATAAAAAACCGCCAACGCTCAACTGGAGGGCGGTGCTGAGAAGCTCGATCGCGCCTTTGACCACGCCCAAACTAACTAGCGTCTTTGCTAGGGACAGAGCCAATTCTCGCCCTCGCTCCATATTGATCTCACAGCCGTAAACTCTACCAATCTCGACGACCATTTGAGCGTTGACAGCCGCCGTTGCCAATAAATCCACCACCGGGAGGGGAGTGACTGCGATTACCCCTGCTCCAATCCACTGAAATCGCTCGACGATTTTTTCTGCCTGCCGTCGCCGTTGCCCATCGATTAATCGACGCGCCTCTTCGCCTAGTCGTTGAGATTGCAGCAAAATATTGTCTGCCAGCAAGTCTTCCCCTTCTGCC
>JBBRMC010000629.1:0-2841 GCA_038231055.1 Leptolyngbyales cyanobacterium | reverse complement strand
TGCGCTATCAAACAGAACTGTTTGTTGACTTCTATGACTCAGCCTATGCCGAGCAAGTCGAAGATTTTAAAACCATTCAAGAAGTGTTGGGGCAGATTCAAGACAGGGCAGTGCTGCAAACCTATCTGGGATCACAGGTCAAAGGATCGGTTCACAAGGAGTATCCAATTCTGGTTAAGCAGCTTGATCAAAACGTCGCTAGTGCCCTGCAAACTTGGCAGACGCTACAGCAGCGCTATCTAGACCCCGAATTTCGGACGCGGTTGCGGGTGCTGTTCAGTTCCCCGATCGTCCCTTAATATTGGGTCAAAATTTCATAGCCACTAGGTGTCACTACTAGAGTGTGTTCACATTGCGCCGACAGCTTGCGGTCTTTTGTCAACGCCGTCCACTTATCTTTCATCACCTCGACTTCCCAAGTGCCCTCGTTGATCATCGGCTCGATCGTAAACACCATCCCCGGACGCAGCTTTTTGCCTGTGCCGCGTTTGCCGTAGTGAGGAATTTGAGGTGCCGTGTGAAAGATATTGCTAATTCCATGTCCGACAAAATCTCTCACGACCGAAAAGCCCTGAGACTCGGCGTATTCTTGAATTGCTGCCCCAATATCGCCAATTTTAGCGCCTGGTTTGACTTGCTCAATGCCGAGTTGACGGCATTTATCGGTGACTTCAACCAAGCGTCTTGCTAGCGGAGACGGCTCCCCTACAAAATACATTTTAGAGGTGTCGCCGTGATAGCCATCGACGATTAGCGTCACATCAATATTAATAATGTCGCCATCTTTGAGAATTTGTCTCGCGTTGGGAATACCGTGACAAACGACTTCATTTACGCTCGTGCAAATCGACTTTGGAAACCCGTGATAGCCCAAAGGTGCGCTTTTTGCTCCATGAGCTTGAGTCCACCGTTCGGCTTCGTCGTTGAGCTTAAGGGTGCTGACCCCTGGCTTGACGAGCGGTTCTAAATAGTCTAATAGCTCTGCTGCCAAGCGTCCGGCTCGGCGCATTTTTTCGATCTCACGGCTAGAGAGGAGGGTGATAACTTCTTGTTCCATAAAACTTATTGTAGCTTTGGATGCTCAGGGCAGGAGGGTTGTTGGTCTGAATCCGTAGAACAAATGCATCCAAACGTATCAAAAATATAGACTACTTTTGCACTAAAAATCCCCAACTCCGTTAAAAAGTTGGGGATCTAAATAAGGGCGGATCTAACCCCTCAAACCGGATTGCTATCATCAGAAAACTTGTTAAACAGCTCCTGTCCCTCTGCCGCGTTGGTCGCCCTCTTCGGTCAAATCGCCTTGGCTGCTCTGGTTAACTTCCTTCAACTCTTCGACACGGGCTGCTTTGTCTGCTTCAGCTTGTGCGGTCGCATCCCCAGGAGTTTCATAGTACATTTCTGGCTCGATCGCGTAGTTATTTACGAGTCCTTCTTTATCGACGGTATAACCATCAGTAGTGCGAATACTTTCTGAATCGGTTTGATCATCGGTAGGGGCACCTGCTTCTCGCGCCTCTGTGGGGTGAGTTTTGAAGAGGTCACCTTCTCGCTCACGACGGGCAGCGGTTTCGGCAGGGATGATGTGAGCGTCATAGCTATCGTCTTTAACTCGATCAACGCTGTCAGACGCAACAGTTCTCTTAGTATCGTTTTCTAAATTGGACATAATACAGAACCTCGTTAAAGAATAAGTTTGTAACGTTGAGGTTCAGAGTACGGGGTTTAGTATTGTCAGTTACACTATCTCAAGGAAGGGATTAATCCATAAAAAAATCAATTTCCTCTATCTTTAGAAGTATAAGTCTTTCAGTTGCGGCAACGTTGGTAAGAGTTTGAGTGTTAATTTCTAATACGCTGTTTGGACTTGAGAGCTATCTGTTTTTCAACAGATTACTTCTAACGATAGGCGTATTTTTGATTGGAATTTCTTACAGTTTTACTCATTGCTGTCTGCCTTGCCCGTTATATTTTTTGATATTAGGAATGTAGATTATGCGACTACAGGACGGCTTTAAGCTTATTAAAGACACGGCGACGGAATGGAGTGAAGACAACGTGCCGCTTTTGGCTGCTGCATTGGCGTACTACACAGTATTTTCTCTCGCTCCTTTATTGCTGATCTCGATCGCCATCGCGGGGTTCTTTTTTGGAGAAGAGGCAGCACGCGGAGAAATCATTGGACAGATTCAGGGCTTAGTCGGTGTAGAAGGGGCGCAGGCGATTCAGGCGATGATTCAAAACGCGAATCGACCCGGATCAGGCGGCACGATCGCCACTATTTTTGGAGTCGCTGCTCTTTTATTTGGTGCCTCTGGTGTGTTTGGTCAACTGCAAGTGGCTCTCAACACCATTTGGGAAGTGCAACCAAAGCCTGGAAACGGCATTAAGAGCTTTCTTCAATCTCGATTTTTATCGTTTGCGATGGTGCTAGTCATTGGATTTTTATTGTTAGTTTCACTGGTTTTATCAGCACTCCTCGCAGCAATCTCACATTACTTTGGAAGCTTAGTTCCAGGGTTGGTTATTGTAGGTCAAATTGCTAACTTTGTGATTTCGTTTGGTGTTGTCACCGTTTTGATAGCAGGAATCTATAAGTTCTTACCGGATGTTGACATCCCTTGGAAAAATCTTTGGGTTGGTGCAGGTGTGACGGCTCTGCTATTCAATTTGGGTAAGTTTTTTCTGGGACTTTATCTTGGAAGCAGCAGTGTCAGTTCGGCTTATGGGGCAGCAGGTTCTTTGATTGTGCTACTAATTTGGGTGTTTTATTCTGCTCAAATCTTGCTGTTTGGGGCAGAGTTTACGCAGGTTTATTCTAAATATCGGGGGTTACCGATC
>JBBRMC010000628.1:0-2843 GCA_038231055.1 Leptolyngbyales cyanobacterium | reverse complement strand
TGTACTTTCAAACAGAAGACTTGCTAGAAACCGACCATATCATCCCCAAAGCCTTGGGTGGAAAGGATGAATCCCAAAACTGGCAGCTTCTGCACCGACATTGCCATGATACGAAAACAGCCGGGGATGGATCTCATCCAACCCATCGCTGCGGTACTGATGACAACAGCCAAGATGTTGAGGAGCCGGATAAGCCGAAAGGCTTACGTCCGGTTTTGCAGACCAGCGGGATTGGGCGACTGTCCCGCTGAGTTTAACAAAAGCCTGGGAGTACAGGTGCAAAACTGCCCCAAATCGCGCCAGACAAGCGCGCGAAATGCGCAATCTGTCGATAAACTTCTGCCACGTGTGCAGATTTTTCATCGTCCTCAAACTAGATCGGCTGTTGAGGTCAGGTTGGATTCGCGCGCGAGATCGCGGCTTGTTTGCGAAAACTCTCAGCCTGCATCTCGATAATGGTCGCGTGATGGATTAAGCGATCTATCGCAGCGACCGTCATCATCGAGTCTGTAAAGATACTCTCCCATTGGCTGAACGGCTGATTTGCTGTGATTAGCAAGCTTCTGCGCTCATATCGATGAGCAATCAACTCGAATAGGACTGAGGTTTCAGCTTCTGACTTTCTGACGTAGCCCAAGTCATCAATGATCAACAAGTCGTAGCGATCTAGCTTGACCAGCATCGCTGGGAGTTGCAGTTGTAGTTTTGCTTGCTGGAGTTGTTGAACCAGTGTTGTGGCTGGAATGAACTTCACCCACTGACCTAACTCTATCATCGAGCGCCCCAACGCAGCACCTAGGTGAGTTTTCCCGGTTCCACTCGCCCCAAAAATCAGAATGTTGAATGCATTCTGCACCCAAGTCGTTGTTTCGGCGAACTGCATGACGACAGCAGGATTGAGAGCCGGGAGATGCGAGAACTCAAAATTAGACCAGGATTTTCCGTAAGGCAATTGCGCTTCGCCGAGCGCGCGGGCAATCCGGGCTTGGTCGCGGCGTTGGGCTTCGCCTTCTGCCAGTGCCAGCAGGAACTGAGCGTAGCTCCAGTTCTCTTGGGTGGCGCGATGTTCTATCGCTTGCCAGTCGGAGAGGAAGTGGTTGAGTTTGAGGCGTTTGAGCGTCGTGGTCAGGTTCTGGTATGGACTGGAGCGGGGCTGTGGGTTTGAGGAGTTGGTCATAGCTCGATAATTGATGTTGCACCGAGACAACTTCCGGTATGGGTAATGTGGGCATGAGTTTGAATTGATGTTGAAGACGAGTGAGGGTCAATGTCCCCGCCACCAGTTCAGTTTTGAGATAGTCCGCCACTGCGACTTCTTGGTCTTGAGTGGCAGCGATGTACAATGCCTCGACCATCCAGCGGGCCGCGGTATCAGGATCAGTGCACTGTTTCATCTGCTGCCATAGATCGCGCCAGTCTGCATCCGGTAACAAGTCTTGTTGCCATTGGCAGTACAGAAAGGCTCTTGGCTTGCGCCGTAGGCTTTCGACCAGATGCCAATAGTTAATGCAGCGTCTGCGTCGAATCGATTCGCTCCCATGCACATGGAGTCGCGGGAGTTCGACCACTTTTGTACGACCCACAAAGCCCGCAATCTGGTCGTGGTAGAGATGTAAAGTCAACTGCTGTCCAATCAGGCGAGAGGGCACGCTGTAAAGGATGCAGCGCACACTAATCGTACTGTGGGCACTGACTCGACTGCTCAAAACTTCGTAATCGGCAGTCCGATATCGGGGCAAGGCTTGGAGGGCGGAGCGCTCCTCCTCGACTTTCTGCTGGCACTTGGCGTTGAGCTTCGCAATCACCGTTTCAATGAACGCTTGATAGTGAGCAGCCGTCTGAAAATCAAAGCTGCCTCGGCGGTATAGTGCTTGGCAGAGTCGGCGTTTGAAGTAGCCGTGCGAGGATTCGATAGATCCGTTTTCATGCGCCACTCCCGTGTTGTTTCGGGTCGGGCGCATCCGGTAGTGGTCACAGATTGCCGCGTACATCTGAGTCAGTTGGGGATTGCGTCCTCCGGTATTGCGATATGCCGCACTCAAGCTATCGGTGCGATGCAGTTGAGGGACTCCACCACAGGCAAATAGAGCGTTCTGCAACCCCTGGGACAACCCCACAAAGCTTTCGCCGCCCTGAATCACTTGGACGTATTGCCAGCCACTGTGGGCAAGCCGATAGTGATACAAAATGTGCTGAAATGGTTGCCCTGCAATGGTAACACTCACCCCTTTGAGATGCGTGAAGTCGGATAACCCGAGTTGTCCTGCTGGATGCTGAATTTTGAACATCACCTCCTTGGGCTTGCCATGCGTCGCTTTCCAGCTTTCTACTCGCCGCTGCACCGTTCTAAGTTTGTCCTCATACTGTCCGGGATACAATTCTTGCAGGGTTTCAAACAAGGTCGTTGGTTCCAAGCGTGGCTCGCCTTCTAACATTGGCAACAAGTCGGCTTCCCAATGCCCATCCAGCGGGTCAACACGGGTTTTCCAGTCTCTCGGTCGTCCGCGTTTCGGTCGATGTGTCCCGGTTTCAATCCGTCGTGCGGTGCGATCTGAGATGCCCGCTTTGGCAGCAGCCGTCTGTCGCGGCTGTCCCAAGGTCTTTTCTTTCATGTACAGTTGAACCTGTTGATATTTTATTGAAGCGGGCACTAGGAGTCTCTCAATCTGATGAGTGGACAAATCCTAGTGTCTTTTCTTTTGTGATCTCATTCACGCTCAAATCTTGATGTCTGTCTCTGCACGATCTGATCTCACTGGCGGTTTAGATCCTGATCTAAAACTTGTGAGTTTGGAGGCGGACTATGTAATTGTCATTCGGTCTACTTAATTGTCGCCCCATAC
>JBBRMC010000627.1:0-2849 GCA_038231055.1 Leptolyngbyales cyanobacterium | reverse complement strand
TCAGAGGTTATTTTGCAACCATCCTGATAATCTGAAAGCATACGCAGTCAGTGTTGAGGTAACGAATGTGAATATTATCGCTTGGGCTATTTTAGGTATTGTGGCAGGCGCGATCGCGAAACTTCTCTATCCTGGCAGTCAGGGAGGAGGCATCATTAACACAATGATTTTGGGCATCCTTGGCGCATTTATAGGCGGTAGCATCGTGACACTGATTACGACAGGAACGATCTCTCTTGCAACAGCCCCTGGCGTTCCGGGGCTAGTGGTGGCGATTTTGGGCGCGATGATTGCGATCTTTTTGTGGGGACTGGTCACTGGCAACGCAGCTTGACTACTTGAATCATTCGCCTAGATCTTAAAAGCTCCCTTAATTCTTCCGAAAGTGGCGAAGTAGGGAGCTTTTAAAGATGAAATCAACTTGAATTAGAGTTAATGGTGGAACGGAACCACGATTAATGGAATCAGAACGAACAGCAGCCATACCCACGATCGCGACTTCAATTCAGTCGATTCAGGGTCTAGAAGAGCGTTAATTCGCTCGTCGAGTCGATTTCTCACAGTCATGCTGCTAAAAGAAGCACAAAAGTTTTCAGGCTGCATTTGAGGGGCGCTGACAACCGAGAGCAGCGCTTCAGCGAGAAGCAGACTATCGACGTGTTGAGATGCCCAGCGATCAGCTCTCAGTTCTCTTAAAACCAGCAGTTCTTGCCAGAGCGCATCGGTTTGGGGCAGCCAAGCGGTCAAACGACGCAACCAGCCTAGCCAAAAAAACCAGAAGGTATCGCGGTAGTGAAGATGCCCTTGTTCGTGCACAAAGACGACTTCTAGATGGGCAGGGTCGAGAGATGCTAACAATCCTTGACTGACGACTAACTCTGGCTGCCAGAAGCCAATTTGCGCCACAAAAGGAGTTGGGATATCAATCAATCGAGCAAGTCTGCCCTGTTGCTTTAGGGTGGGATAGCGACGAACTTGATGAAGCGATCGCCGCGCTTCGATCATCAACTTCAGACCCCAAAATACAGCAGCGCTGAGAAACGCGATCGCGGCATAATAGCTGCCCCACCCTTCCCACCAGCGCACCATTTGCCCACGCGGACCCATAAACACAAGGGCGATTGCAGTAGTCATAAGTAAGAGGGGCGACACTAGGAAAAAGCCGAGGGTGTAATGCCAGCGATCGCTCCAGTTACCCGTGGGAATGGTGGCGATTTGACGAATGCCCCAGGCAACGCCCAACGCGGCTGAAAGCAGGATTAAGTGCATCATTGGGCTTCCCTCGCTTTGCGGATGGCTTGTAATCGTTGAGCGATCGCTTCTAGTTGTTCGACGCTGGCTTGATCGAGGCTGTCAGCAAACGCAGCGACGATATCGGGATTGCCAACGGCTAAAAATTGATTGAGTTGTTCATAGGCTTGCAGGGCGTTGGCTTCGGCTTTTGAGAGCAGAGGCTTCCATGAAAAGCTGCGCTCTTGTTTGTCGCAAATCAGCCACCCTTTTTTAGTGAGACGGGTTAAGACGGTCGTCACGGAGGTGTATGCCAACTCACGATCGGGGTCAGCCAGGATACGATCGTGGATGTCTTTGACTGTTGCGTCTCCCAGATCCCAAACGATATGCAGAATTTCTGCTTCTAAAGGACCAAGCGAAAGCTGTTTTGGGCGGTGGTTGGGTAGAGGAACCATATCTCCCGGATCGGAAACTGCGTTTTATTAGCGTATCTGAAATTGAGGGAGCAGGATTGGCTTGATGGTTAAAATTTTCTCTAAGTTTGACGGCTTGTCTTTTGACGAACGGAAACGAGCAAGACAAAATACTCCTAGCTGAATCGCAGTACATCTTTCTAGAGGTGCGTGACCAGCAACAAGTTTCATATCCCCCCGATTTCCCTTCAGGAAGTTTGGGGGATATCCCTACGTGGAAACATTTTTAGCGTCACTTTACCAGCGATCCGGTTATGAAGAAATTAATATCGATGAGAACACTCCTTACAACGGTTTTGATGACGCTTGCGCTCATGCTCGTTCCGTTGACTCAGCCTGCCTTTGCGGATGCTGATATTGCCGTGGGCGCAAAAGTCTTTGCGGCAAATTGTGCGTCGTGTCACATTGGAGGTAAAAATGTGGTCAATGCTGCTAAAACGCTGAAGAAAGAGGCACTGGCGCAATATGCAATGAATAGCAGTGAAGCGATCGTGACTCAGGTGACGAATGGCAAAGGTGCCATGCCTAAATTTAAAGGTCGCTTGACGGATGACCAGATTCAATCGGTTACCGCTTACGTCCTTGCTCAGTCTGAGAAAGGCTGGTAAAGCGAGTTTAATTGGACGATTTTCCGGTAATCTACGATCGTAAGGTGGAGGTGATTAAAGACGCTCTCCCTAATGATTCACATCGGATGTTCAACCCATGTCAAGACAGCAAGTTCTCAAGTGGTTTCAGCAGCGACCCTGGCTATTGTTGCCATTACTGGGATTCATTCCACTAGCGGGACTGGCGTTTAATCAGCCCTCAGAACAGCCTACGCCGCAAGCGAGTCAGACTGTGTTGCCTTCCCCGATCGCATCGGTTCCGCTTCCTGCCCCGTCTAAATCTCCTCAGCCTAAAGCTTCGACTTCACCTAAACCCAGTCCTGCAACGCTGACTCCGGTGAATCCGGCGACGTTTACAAAAGAGCAAGCGGCGATTAATGCCCAGGCAAAGGCAGCATTTGCGGCATCTACTGCAACAGTGGATTCCTTTATTGAGATGCGCGTGGGAATCGCGATCGGCGTGGGCAGTGCCTCGATCGGCTCGTCTACCGGGGCGGATGTGACCGATGAAAAGGGGCGTTCTCTGCACTCACTT
>JBBRMC010000626.1:0-2851 GCA_038231055.1 Leptolyngbyales cyanobacterium | reverse complement strand
TTCCTAGATGGCAGAGACTATGCAATTCCTGACGATGTGAAGCAACTTGCGCCTCATGTGTTGGCGCATCGCATGATTCCGGCAGGAGGACGAAACGCGCGGGGCATTGTCGATCGACTGCTGCGGTCGATCTCGATTCCCTAATCTTCGTCAAGCGGACGCATGGCTTCTCGCGCTAACACCGCCAAGCCTGCTACACCCATGCTGACAAACCAGACATACTGATACCAATAGTGCTGAATCTGGCTAACGGGAGTCAATTCGGGATGCAAGGTGCAGAGATAAAACAGCAGAAAAACCATCATCAGTCCGCCAAACCCAGTGAACGTTAAACCCATGAGAATTCGGGCGGGTTTGAGATCTGCGTCGGTGATGTCGTCGAGGTCAATGTCTGCCAATCGATCGAGAGATTCATCTGCAATTTGAGACGCTTCTCCTAAATTCATGCCGATCTCTGAGGGCAACAGAGGAGCGATCGCCGTGACGGTTTTGAGTCGTAACGATCGCTCGGCATCTCGCAAGAGTTCCAAAGGTTTGCGTGCAGGGGGTTCGGCAAAGTCAACCCTATCTGACATCTCAGGCTCAAAATCCATATCGCTCACCGAATCGACTTTCATCAATTCTAAAGGAGCTAGAGACTTTGGACTAGATCTACCCTTGTTTTTGAAGTTCATCGAGTTTGGCAAGCACTTCTCGGCTGTGAATAATCGGATTGACTCCAGTGAATGTGGCTTTTAGGGTTCCTTGGGGGTCAATAATAAAACTGTGTCGTGAGGAAACGATGCCCATCCAAGAGCCATAGGCTTTGCTGATTGCGCCTGTCGTATCGGCGAGTAAGGGAAACTTTAGCTCTTCTGAGTCGCAAAATTCTGCATGAGAATCGACATCATCGGCGCTGATGCCGACAATTTGAGTGTTGCGATCGAGATATTTCGGCATATCTTGCTGAAACTTGCGGGCTTCGATCGTGCAACCTGACGTGAAATCTTTGGGGTAAAAATAGGCGACGACCCACTTGCCGCGATAGTCTGCTAGCGAGATATTGCCGTCTCCCGTGTTGGTCGGTAAGGTGAATTCTGGAGCGGGTGTATTGATGAGAGGTAATTTGCCGCCGAGAGCCAGCGCGTCGGGTGCAACATTGAATGCAGTGGCTAAGATCAGACACCAAATTAATAAAGCTTTAAGTAGGGTTCGGCGAAGCATGGGATAAACCTAAAAAACTCTTAATAAAAGTTTACCTTAGTGGTTAACGCCTATCAAATTCTGCTTAGACACGCAACACAACTTGAATATGTTGTTGGGCGATCGTCAACTTTAAGACTTACGAATTGACCCGACAATGCAGGTGTGCATTAACTGAAATCTTGCACCAGATTAAAACTCCCTCGTTGCTAGCATTCACCAAGGAGCAGTTAAAGCTTTCGGTCAGGCTCTAGCATTAAACCCCAAGAATGCTGACGCTTACAGCAACCGAGGGGTAGTGCGCGTTGAATTGAGTGACAAGCGAGGGGCGATCAAGGATTATCAAGAAGCGGCACGTCTTTTTCTAGAACAAAAGGACATGGACAACTACAACGCAATCCTTGGAGCTATCAAAAAACTTCAATCGAGCTAGCCGAACTGTCTACAACTCTTGCCTTTGTCTTACGATAGAGTCAGAAAATAACAACCTGGAAGAGGAGCATGTTTTTATGCCTCATCCCAACCTCAGCAGCGAAGAAATCGCTGAACGTGGCAAAGAGCTTTACCGACAGCATCTTCGTACCAAAGTGGAGACGGCAGATAACATCGGCAAAATTATTGCCATTGACCTTAGCACAGGTGATTACGAGCTTGATAAAGATCTGCTAGCGGCTTGTAACCGCCTGAAAGCCAAACGCCCTAACACTGTTACATGGATAGAGCGTGTTGGCTATGATGCTGTTTACGCCATTGGTGGCACATTAGTTAGGACATCCGAGTGATTAGCGGGACAGTGCCTGGGCTTCAGCTTGTATAAATATCTCGTGCGATTAGCAAGTGAGCAGAGTAGGCAAGAGATGCAAAAATAACTGTGGCAGAATTGAGGAGTGAGCTATCTTACCGACCGCCGAACAAAACTTCACCAGTGTTTACGTCTGCCAACTGCTCTCTAACTTTTATCGAAACGTTGAACTGTTTCGATTTAATGATCGAACTGGTGAAATATATATCTTCGCTGGTGAAGAACTGCAAGTCGTAATTTCTCGTGATGGAAAGTGGAGATTCATATTATGAAGCCAGATTATGACGCGATGAGCAATGCAGAATTGAGAGCCTACTGCCTTGAGCATCGAGACGATATCAGCGCGCTAGAAGCTTTTTTTGCCCGTCGCAGTCCTGATTCTGAAGCGGTTTGGTTTTCTGCACCAAAAACATTAGAAGAATGGAAGCAGCAAGAAGAAATAGTTCGGGTAGAGATTGAGACGAGATCGAAGAAATCCAATTGATTTAACAGAAGCTTGATGAAGAAGTTTGACGTGGTAGTAGTGGGCGGCGGTCCTGCGGGTGGGCAATGTGCCCGAATTTTAGCAAAATCAGGTCGAAAGGTTTTATTAATTGAGCGTTTTAAAGACTTTACTAAAAATAGTTTTTCTAGTGCCGGAACTCCTTTAGAAACCTTAGAAAAGTTTGACCTACCTGAAACTGTGGCGGGTAGCTTTTGGAATCAATTAGTCATCGTCACCTCCAACAAACGTGGAGCCTGGAAATCTGAAAAGACATTGGGAAGTGTTTTAGATTTTACGAAGCTGCGGGAGTTTTTAGCTGAAGATGTGACCGTTCACGGAGGCGAAGTATGGATGGGATGTCGTTATGTCAGTCACCAAACTCA
>JBBRMC010000625.1:0-2863 GCA_038231055.1 Leptolyngbyales cyanobacterium | reverse complement strand
GTGCCATAAACTTTCATGCGCGTGTAGCGATCGACATCGGGAATCAAATCTCGCACGCTGGTCATCACGTTTTGATAGATCTGACGCTTTTTAGCTTTATAGGCGTTGCGATCGGTTTGGTGTAGTTTTTGAAAGGATTCATAGGAACACACCGTCGCAATTTCTAAGACGTGATGCCCTTCTGGAGCCATTCCTGGCTGATCAGATTTCATAGTTGGGCAGGATACAAAAATCCACGGGTGGTCTAGATTATCTTGTAGCTGCTGTTGATATTCCTGGTTTAAATCACCTGTAGGGTAATACCAGATGTTCCAATTTCCGATGCCATAGCGTTTTGGATCAAAGCGGTGATCTAATCCCAAATAGATATTGAATGCGCTTGCTGAATATTCATATCCCGTTAAGCGATGCTTTTCTTGCTCACTCAGTGATTGAGAATCGTGCATTAACTGAATCGTCAGCTTTGGATCTAAATCACTAATGTAAGCTTTGTCGGCGTGATAAATCTGATGATCTGCGGTGACACTCTGAATCTTACGATCGCGTACTTCAATATGCTCAACGGGCGTTGATAAGTGAACGACTCCGCCAGCTTGGGTGATGGCATCAACGATCGTATCGACAAACTGTTTAAAGTGATGTTTGGGATAGTAAGCGCCTTGGGAATAGTCCCATACAAGTGAGGTGTGCGTCATCAAGGCAATCTCATTGGGTGGGAGTGCATAATCACCACTCTGCCCTGCTAAGACTGCCTGCACTTTAGGAGATATCCCCACGCGATCGTAAAGATCTTGCAGTGTCCAAGTGCGTTTGACAAACAGGTTCCAATATTTGGGCAGTTTCAGCCAATCTGACCATTTCTGGTCATACCACCGCACATCTCGCACCAAGTCGTGCATTTCTTGATGCAGTTGCTTAATCTCGTCACAATAGCGACGAATCGACGGTGCATCTTCTGGAAATGTCGCAATCAAGCGATCGCGAAACGTGTCCCACCCTAACGGGATTTTGAAATCTGCCTCTGGTGTGATCACGCGATCAATGCAGTCTGGGTCGAGCGAATTGAACGCTACCTCTCGATCGAGATAGCTCAAAAACCGTCCGATCGTGCCCTCGGGGCTGCACTGCGAAATGTAGTGGACATCTGCACAAAAGCGATAATCGCCATAGTCAAAGGTATGACAACATCCCCCTGCCAAGTAGTGCTTTTCGAGCACTGCCACTCGATATCCCTGACGAGACAAGCAGGCGGCAGCAGAGAGTCCTCCAAGTCCTGCGCCTAAAATTACATAGTCAAAGCTTTCCATTGCAAACCTCACAAATAGGTTGGGCTGACGATGAAGAGAAGCGTTTGAAAACGGCACGATCATGAATCTGGAAAGTCCCACGGTTCCTCAATCTTGGAGGACTTTGAACTTCTGAATTCTTCCAATCTTGAGCGTTAGAGACGGCTTCTTAAGGCTACTGTGTACACACAAGTTGATCGATCCGTCATTGCCAAAATCTTTCGCCCCCTAAATCCCCCATTCTGGGGGACTTTGAGCCAGAAAGAGGTTCAGAGTTTAAGCCATTGCTCAGGATCGAAGTCCCCCAATTTTGGGGAATTTAGGGGGCTGAAGCCGACTGAAACGAAGCGCTCAACGATTTGTGTGTATACGGTAGCTTCTTAAGGAGAGAAACACCGAAATTTATTGGTGCAGAAAGTCTGACGATTTACTTTGCAGGGTTGCCCTATTTAACGATGCAGCGCATAGCTTGACTTTAATAAAACTTTTGCAGGAATCGATCTACCCACAGAGTAATTTAGGTCAGGCATTTCTGCCCAGCAAGTGCGGCAAAACCAATACAGCGATCCGTGGCGAGCGTGACGCAGCATGGAATTAGAACAACAAGGGCATGTAGTAGTCATCTTTAAAGCGTTAAAAGCGGATGTTGTTGCCAACCCCTTTTGTGTAACGTTGGTGTTGTCTCTCACAATAGAATTGAAATATGAGGAAAGTGTGAGGAAGTTTTCAAGCGATAAACTTTCGCAACGTTTAGATATGTCTTGCAATATTCATCGATCGTACTTGAGTCAGCTAAGAGGATGCCTGAGAAGTGGTTGACGACTTCTACGCGGCGGTTCTGTCCTGCCCCAGAAGTCCAGCTAACCCAAGTCCACTAAAGGGACTGTAAGACTCTACCAGTCAGCGTTCAGTCCGTTTGAACGGACTTCGCACCATTAGCCCGGACTTCTAGCCACGAGCGGGTGAGTGCCAAGAACGATCCCTTTTTCGACATCCTCTAAAAGCGACGTAGAACAACCGAGAGATTATTAGCGGGCATTTTGTAAATTTTGACTAACGAAAGATTGTGAGCTTGAGCGATCGCGACCACGTCATCTAAATCTCGAATGCCCCACTCTGGGTTCTGTGCGCGTAAACTTCCGTCAAACGCCCCGTTACTCGGTGCCATCGGTCTGCCACTTTGCTTAAACGGACCGTATAAATACAAAACTCCCCCCGTTGGAAGGAGCTTTTTTGCGCCGCTCATCAACCCTAAACAAGCTGACCAAGGCGCAATGTGAATCATATTAATATTGACGATCGCCGTTATCGATTTCTGCTGGTCTGGCTCGATCGTCCACACAGGATCACGGGCATCAAGCGCGATCGCAGCCTCTAAATTTTCGGCGGGTTGATGATCTCGCCAAGCTGCAATACTGGCTCGTGCAAAGGGGTTGGGATCAGATGGTAACCACCTGCGAGGTGCAAGTCGAGGCGCAAAAAAGACCGCGTGTTCTCCGGTGCCGCTAGAAATCTCTAATACAGTGCCCGTTGTCGGCAACACTTGCAGCAGCACCTCAAGAATCGGTTCTCGATTG
>JBBRMC010000624.1:0-2863 GCA_038231055.1 Leptolyngbyales cyanobacterium | reverse complement strand
TCGTAGAGCCAGGTAAAGCCCTTAGACTTGGGAATGATTTCGTAGCATTCGCCTCGGATGTAGACGTGGTGATAAATGGGACGACCCGCGATCGCAAAAATTCCATTCACCAAAAAGTCCATTGCCTGGGGCACGCTGGTCATTTTGCCCTCATCATACAAATCGGACATCTCAAAAAACACCGGAGCCATCACTTCCCAAAACAGCCCCAAGTTGGCGTAGTAAGACGATTGGCGACACTGCTCTAAAAACAAATCAGGAAACGCTTTGTGTAATGCCAGCATCGCCGGATTGCCTTTGAAGTAGGCTTTGATCGCTCGATCGGCGTTTGCCTTATATTCATCGCTGTCTAAAAACGGATCGAACTGGTTGACGGGCACATACATACCGCGATGCCAGAGCATTGCTCGCATACACTCTTCGGCAAATTCCATGTTGATCCGATCGTGCCAGAGGTGATGCGCTAAGCGGGGCAGCTTCATTTTCAGTTCCCCTTTGCTCATAAATTCTCGCAGTTCGGGGTGGGCATCGGCTTGCCCGCGCCAGACTCGCAGATCCGCGTCGTCTCCAGCGTAGTGGTTGTGCCGATCCATATATTCATCTGAGATGAAGTATTTGAAAAATGGAAGCGGATTTAAGAAAACCTGCTCACCGATATAGAGCAAATCTCGCCAATAGAAATCCATCGGGACGGCATAGGCTTTGTATAACCCGATGATCTGCATCAAGTTTTCTGGCGTGTCAGGCAGCATTGCTCCACCTGCTTCGAGGCGATGAATGATGTCTGCAAATTTGTGCTGCGAGGGAGGAAGTTTAGTGCGAGTGGCGGCTACGTTCATAAGACATTCTTAGTGGATGGAAGGGTTGCTAATAGTTGGATGAGAGGACACTTCACTCAAAGGCGCGATCGGACTCATTGC
This sequence comes from Leptolyngbyales cyanobacterium, assembly GCA_038231055.1. Classification (GTDB taxonomy): domain Bacteria; phylum Cyanobacteriota; class Cyanobacteriia; order Leptolyngbyales; family Leptolyngbyaceae; genus Phormidesmis_A. Next base: position 1,943 of record JBBRMC010000624.1, on the reverse strand, counting down.
CAGTTGACGAGCCTCATAAACCGGAGTCGCCGACACCAGAGCTGTTGTGGTGGATTCGCTCCAGCGCACGAGCCAAGTGGGCTGCACACCGAGCCAGATAATCAGACCCGTAAGCGCGATCGCGGGCAACTGTTCTAACCCAGTGACTTTGGGATAATAGGCAGTCTTATTATCGAGTTTGCCGAAACATGTTCGGTTGAGCAAAATCACAAAATAAACGGCGGTTAATGCGGTTCCAACGACACAGAGCAAAGTTGGCAATGGAAACGCGGCAAAGCTACCCTGAAACACTAGAAACTCTGAAATAAATCCTGCCATACCCGGAATTCCGGCACTGCCCATCCCAGCGAGAATCAATAATGCGCTGACCATCGGCAACCCCCGAATCGGATTGAGCAACCCATTGAGAACATCTAAATCGCGAGTGCCGACCTTTGTCTCGATTACGCCAACCAAATAGAACAGCAGCGCCAAGATCAAACCATGACTCACCATCTGAGAAACGGCACCGACTAGCGCTAAGGGCGTTAAAGCGATCGTGCCCAACAGAACATAGCCCATGTGCCCAATCGAGCTATAAGCCACCATGCGCTTGATGTCTTTTTGAGCGAGCGCAGCAAGTGTGCCATATAGGACACTAACGGCAGCGACGATCGACAATCCCGGTGTGACCAGTGACCAGGTTTCAGGAAACAGCCCCAAACAGAATCGGACTAAGCCATAGGTGCCCAACTTGGCTAAAACGCCGCCCAGCAGAATTGCGGTCGGAGTCGAGGCTTCAACGTAGGCATCGGGGAGCCAGGTGTGCAGAGGCACTAGCGGAATTTTGATGCCAAACCCGACAATCATCAGCGTCAGCAAGATTAGTTGGGTGCGTTGAGATAGCCCTTGAGTGGCGATCGCTGCATAGTCAAAGCTAGACGCATTCGTGAGCCAATTGAGCGCCAGAAACGCCGCTAAAATCAAAATTCCAGAGACGGCTGTGTAAAGCAAAAATTTGATAGCAGCATAGTCGCGTTTCTCACTACCCCAAATTGAGATCATCAAATAAAACGGAATTAACTCCACTTCATAGAATAGGAAGAACAGCAGTAAGTTTTGCGCGAGTAGTGCGCCTGCCATGCCTCCGCTAATCAGCAGCACCAACGAATAAAATAATCGAGGACGCTTCAGCGGGGCTGACTTGGGAGCTTGTAAATCGCTGCTAAAAATGACCACGAAAGACAGCAAGTTTGTCAACGCTACCAACGGCAGCGACAAGCCATCGACTCCCAAACTGTAGCTCAATCCTAATGTCGGAATCCAGGGCAGATATTCTTGCATCTGTAGCCCAGGCGTGACGAGATCGAATTGAGTCAGGAGATAGATCGTCCAAAGCAAGAGGATGCCAGAAATAGCGATCGCGCCAATTCTCGCTTGACTTGCAGAAATATTGCCGGGAAGAAATCCCACTAATGCCGCTCCGATCACGGGCAACCAAATCAATGCACTCAGCATGGTGATGTCTAATCCTTTAGCCTAAAGATTGCTGATGAAATACGCTAGCAGTCATCACTAACACCATGTGAGAGAGCGACGACCAACACAAAAAGACTCCTAGAACAGTCACCCCAACCAAAATCGTCAACGCATAAAACTGCGATTGTCCAGACGTGCTGTATTTGAGGCTTTGACCACTAAAAAGGGTTACCAGACCAAACAGATTGACTACGCCATCAACAAGATAGCGATCGATCCAGGAAGTCAGTTGAGACACTAGCGCAACACCCAGCACAATGCTGTTGCGATAAAGATTTGGCGTATAGAAGTCATAGGCGACTAAATCTTGCAACGCTTTAATCGGAAACTGCACAGGCTTCTGAATGTAGTTGCCCAAGTAGATCACAGCGCTTAGACTGACACCAAAAATGCTTGACCAAATCAGCAAGAGCGCCATAGAAGTA